>JARRRH010000281.1:0-4201 GCA_037380925.1 Deltaproteobacteria bacterium
CAAAAAAACTTTGTCCACCTCCCAAGGGCTGTCAGACAACCTGGTTTCTTGTGTTGGAGACAGTAGAAAGTGCATAAAATTCTGTGCACAACGAAAAAAATTTTGTGCTTATCGACAGCCATTCTCCTAGCCTCGTTACCCAAAACCGGTACGACCAGAAATGGGTAAAATATGGCAATACAGTCTGGCTATTTCTGAAAAAGTTTTTTGAAATATACTTAATGATAATAGTAAGTTGAATACCGAAAAAAATAATTTACCCAAAAGTGGTACGACCGGAAATGGGTAAAACTGGAATAGTGAACAGTCAAAGGGAGGGCTTGAGGATGTTGTAAATCGTCTTTCGGGATACGGCTAGTTGCTTTGCAATCTCTTCTCTTTTGTAACCCCGAGAAATAAGCTGTTCTATCAAATACCTTTTGGCTTCTCTGCCTTTTGGTTTGCCGGGTAAAAAACCTTCCTTTGTATCTTTCACAAGATCTTCCAGTTCCTCCATGCCCATCATTTGCAACCCCGAATGACCGATAATCTTTTTCAGCCTGGCCACTCTAGCAAATATCAAAGGGTGCAAAGACACGAGTTTTTCTCGGAAACTCTCAATGGCATCTTCTTGCTCCATGACCTCATTTAATTCCAAGGTCATGCCTCTTTCGAGGAGTCCCACATATTTCTCCTTCTTATTCTCCGGCAGCAGGGTCAAAATAAAGCCGGCATCTACAAATGACTTGCTCACTTTGCTGTCCGTGTACAGACGACAGGATGACCACCGATACTGCGCAGGATGTGGGGCTATTCCCGCCCTTACTGGGTTTAGATGGATGTAGAGCGATGCTGCCAAGAGATAGGAATCATCTAGACAAACGGCCTGGCGGTACCGCCCACCGAAGAGATGCCCCTTCCTCTCGTATTTGCGGTTGAATCTGGAAGCATACCGGGAAAACAATCCACGCATCGCATCCTGCAGGTTTTCTTCCTCTGGGCTAAGGAGGAGATGAACATGGTTCGGCATAAGGCAGAAGGCATATATTCTGAGCGAAGTCTTCTTGGCAATGTCTTTAAGTAGCCATAGCATATGGAGGTAGTCATTGTTTTCCAAGAACAGAGGCTCTTTCCCGGCCGCCCGCTGCGTAATATGCGAAACAATATTCGGCGCAGTGAGTTTGCGCCTCGCTCGAAAAAAACGCTTCACCTTCCCTTCATTAACGAGATCCATCACGTCCATTGATTCACCCCAATAAATTAGCCAAACACGTTAAAGCTCTTATTTCACCCCAATTTACCCAAAAACGGTACGACCAGAAATGGGTAAAATTCTTTGGACGCGTTCGTTGGTTTTAGATCGATATTCAAAAATTAACCTTTTAGTAGCAATAAGTTAAGTTTTAAACAATACAATTTACCCAAAAGTGGTACGGCCGGAAATGGGTAAAAACCAGATTTCAGAGGACAGATTAAAAAGCAGGTGTTGGGACAATTTTACAGAAAAAGGCTTGGCACACTGAGGGCGGCTGATGGTGGGGTCATTTTCAGCCCGGTGGGCAAGACATGATTACTGGGCTTGGGTTGGCACGTTTTGGGCTTTCAGGAAGCTGTCCAGGTACATGTTGCAGATGATCTGCTTGGAATAGACCAGTTTGATCCTCTCCAGCAAATCTTCGTCCGATAGATCGCTCAGAATAGGATGTTTCTTTCTGAGGGTTGTGAGCGCTGACCCGGTATCCACATTGGCAAAGGGCAGCTTAAGCGCAGCCCGAAGTGCATGATCGACCTCTGTCCAGTCCCGGTCCACATTCTCAACGGCCTTCCACTGGTTTTCCTCGTAGCGCCATGAGCGGCCCGTCCACCGGTCCTGCTTGATCACCGTGTCTGAAGATTTGACCGTGCTATAACGGGGGGCGAAATAGTAAAGAAAAAGTGCGGCAAGAATGACGCCCACCACCAACCCGATTCCGAAGTACGCTTTTTCATTTGTCATAGCAAAACCTGTGTGAGCTGTTTGTCATTTGTTATTCGCTGCGCACCGACCGATACTGAAATCCGGCTAAAACAACTTGTGTCTAGGGGAACCGATTTGCTTCCCCGGTACATACTCAGGAACCAGCTCTTGCAGTTTCTCTATGATTCTTTTCACATCTTGTTCATAAGTAAATCCGGCAAGTTGGTCTATGGAACCGTTGACCGCGGATGGATCGCGGCTTTCAGCTCGGAGGACCATGATCTTTTCATGGCTCGTGGGCACAATGCCCTCTCCTTCTGTGATAAGCTCTTCGTGGAGCTTCTCGCCGGGCCTGAGGCCGATGTATTCAATCTGAATATCCACATCCGGCTCAAAACCGGAAAGGCGGATCAAGTCCCGGGCCATGTCCACGATTTTGACCTGGGTACCCATGTCTAAAATGAAGATCTCACCGCCTTTCCCCATGGCTCCTGCCTGAAGAATGAGTTGGGAGGCCTCTGGAATGGTCATGAAGTAACGGGTCATTTCCGGATGAGTCACTGTGACCGGACCGCCCTTTTCGATCTGCTTTTTAAAAAGGGGCACCACACTGCCCACGCTCCCCACCACATTGCCGAACCGGACAATCATGAATTTGGCCCCTGTGTCTCCGCCCCCATTCTGACATTCAACCAAAAGTTCCGCTACACGCTTTGTGGCGCCCATCACATTCGCGGGTCGCACGGCCTTGTCCGTGGAAACAAAAACGAAGCGATCCACGTTGTGCTGTTTTGCAACCTCAACGACATTTCGGGTGCCGAGAATATTGTTCCTCACCGCCTTCCAGGGCTGCATCTCCATCATGGGTACATGCTTGTAGGCGGCAGCATGAAAGACGACCTGAGGCTGATGTGCTGAAAAGGCCTGAATGAGCTGGACCTGATCCCGTATGTCGCCCAGGACACTGACCGTGTTGACATGGGGAAAATCCGCTTTCAGCTCGAGGTCGATTTCGTAAAGCGCGCTCTCTGCGCGTTCGAAGAGGATAAGGCTAAGGGGTCGGAAACGGCAGATCTGCCGGCAGAGCTCCGAGCCGATGGACCCCCCTGCACCGCTGACGAGCACTCTTGAATTCTCAAGGTAAGCCCCAATCCAATCTTCATCGAGCCGGACAACTTCCCGGCCCAGCAAGTCGCGATAAGCCACGTCTCGAATGGCTTTGACGCTCACCTTGCCGTTGATCAACTCCCCCATGCCGGGTACGGTCTTGTAGGGGATGCCGGTTTCGTCGCAAAGGGAAACAAGGTCCCGCATCGTTGCACCTGAAGCGGACGGAACGGCAATCAAACTCTCTTCGACTTTCATCTTTTCTGCGATCGTCTTCAACTGCCCTGTGGTTCCAAGCACGGGCTTGCCGTGAATCTGCCTGCCTATCTTGTTCTCGTCATCGTCCACAAAACCGACCACCCTATAGCGCAAACTGCCATTGTCCTGGATCTCTCGAAAGATCTTCTCCCCGCAGTCGCCGGCACCGATAATCAGAAGTCTTTTGCCGCCTCGGTCCGCCGATCTCCTTGTCTTGAATAAACCGAAGCGGGCGGTTCGAACCGAAATGTCCTTTCCGCCGATCCAGAAGAAGAGGCGAATCCCCGCCCGGTA
The DNA here is from genome assembly GCA_037380925.1 of Deltaproteobacteria bacterium. GTDB lineage: Bacteria > Desulfobacterota > DSM-4660 > Desulfatiglandales > HGW-15 > JARRRH01. Next base: position 3,596 of record JARRRH010000281.1, read on the forward strand.
GCCGGCGACAAAGAATATCGTGAGAATCCAGTCAATGATAAAGGTGGCTCTGGAGAAACCCGTGAAGCCATGGGTGAACAGGATCAGCGCTACGATGAGCAATGAACCGACGCTCGCGGCTTTGATCATGTTGACCAAGTCGTTAAGGCTGGTGTACCGCCACATCCCGCGATAGAAGTCAAACATGTAGAAGGTGAGGATCTTGATCACCAGAACAATGGGAAGGACACGGACCATTACAGCAAAATGGTCCGGTGGAATGCTGAAATTGAATCGCAGAAGGTGGGCAAAATACCAGGCCCAGGCCACCAGAATGATGTCAATGCCCAAAACGATGAAGAAATTAAGGTGCAGGCGGTGTTTCATAAGATCAACACGTTGAAGGCCCTCAAGTTGTAACGGACTATGGGAATAATGGAATTCTGGAATGTTGGAGTACAAATCCTAAAGCAAAAACAGAAAAAAAGATTAAGAAGATTATCACGAAAACGCGAAAGGACGAAAACACGAAAAAGAAATTAAGGGCGCTCAAGTCGTTAAAATGTAAAAAGGAGAGAGTCGAGTTCGTTTTACTCGAATTCTGAGGGGATGGCAAGGGGGAAAACC
>JARRRH010000282.1:0-4199 GCA_037380925.1 Deltaproteobacteria bacterium
GGAAGGCGGACGTGGCCCCCGCGATTGGACAGCCTGATAGGTAGAATAAGCTCTGAGCAGAATGGATGCTGGAAGCACCTCTTCTCTGGGAACGTTGTTCTCGACATTTACCAACAGGGACTTCATGTCAGCGATTGATTGAAAAATGCATAATGACGGAGGAGGGGTTCTATGCGAAGCTGAAGCAGGTTCAGAATGAGTGCCGAGAGAAAAACGGGAGGAGAACTTTGCCTGAATCCAGGTTTTTCCCTATGGCCTCAAATCTTATGACTTGATTTGGAAATCATAAGCTGATTTTCAGTCTTGATAAGCCTTTTCAATACAAGGTTAACGATAACGAATTTATAGACGAGAACAAGGAGAAAGAATAGATGGAAGCAGGATTAAAAGAAGAATTTGTGGCGAAGTGGCAAAAGTATTTCGGACAGGCGGAGCTTCCTATTGCCTTTTATTACACCGACCAAGAGGACCGGGCGGAAAAGGTGAAGGCTCCTTCCGGGCACCAGTGCGTGATCGGGGTATTAAGCAGGGTGCGGAAAGGAATCGCTCTCTCCCTGAACGAGAAGACGGTCGGGTGTGGAGGAGGAAAACGATGCCTTGGCTTCCCCTTTGAAACCGGCCCGGATTTCAAATATTTCTTGTCTACCGGGCTTCCCGGTCGTGTGGAAGGAGAACGGTATAAAAAAAGCCCCGAACTGGTAGAGCAAGTGCTGAAAGGTTGGGCCGGATTTAAGGCCCCGGCCAGGAATATCGTTTTTAAACGTTGGGACCTGCTGGGAAACAGCGATGAGCCTGAAGTGGTTATATTTTTCGCCAGGCCGGATGTGCTATCGGCTTTATTTACTCTGGCAAATTTTGATGAGCTTGAAAATAAGGTGTACACTCCTTTTGGCGCAGGCTGCTCTTCCATTGTTCAGAATCCCTATTTGGAAAAAGAAAAGGATTCTCCGCGATGCGTTATAGGCATGTTCGACATTTCAGCCCGTCCCTTTGTGGAAAAAGATGTTCTGACTTTTTCCGCGCCGATGAAAAAGTTCCGGACAATGGTCGCCAACATGGACGAAAGCTTTCTGATTACTCATTCCTGGGAGAAAGTGAAAAAAAGAATTTAGAGAAACTTTGAGGAAGCTTCACAGATCTTTCACACATCTGAAGTTATGAATGCTAATTCATTTGTCAAAATTATTATGGGACATTAGAGACAATCCCAACTGATTGATAATCCTATCTTAATGACCTAGCATTGCTCTATCAGGCGAAACCTGATCCCTGTGCCTAAATAACCTGTTAGGATTACTTCTATACAATCTGAATCTAGTTATTTCCTAGTGATGGTAATCGAAACTTAGTGATGACACTGTCGACCCCCGTATTTTGTGAATTTGCCTTCCGCAAATCTGGCAGGTAATCCAGATTCAGCAGATCCAGCCGATCGGTTTTACTTGACATCCAAACCAGTTTGACTATCGTAAAAGCGTTGCTTTTCCTCAACCTTAAACCTCCACTCAGGAGGTCCCCCTTGGGGTACCCGCTCAAATTTCTTCTGCCTTGCTCCTGACGGGACGCTAGTCGTTCTGTTGGGAGACTCCCAAAATAATATCGGTAGCATCGTCATTCTTAAAAGCAAAAGCGTAAGATATGTGAATGAGGAAACTAAATTCAACCTAATATCCTGACTCTGTCAAGCAGAAAGGGGAATGAGACTATGGCTAAGTATCTATTACTCTGGCAGTTAGATCCAGCAAGAATACCTGCAGATCCTAAAGAAAGGGGCGCTGGATGGAGCGCTTTAATTGCAATGGTTAAAGAGGACTTAGAAAAAGGGATACTAAAGGATTGGGGCTCGTTTGTTGCAGAATCAAAGGGTTTTGGCATCATGGAGGGCGATGAAACAGAAATAGCTATAAACATGCAGAGGTATGCTCCATACGTCGGTTTCGAGTCACATTCCTTTATGTCGGCGGGTGAAGTAGAAAAAATGATAAAAGCATTGGCTGGTTAAAATGTTACAAAATCCGATTTGGATTATTCTAAGGCAGGGTCACAACGGCCCTGCCTGCAGAAAAGCGTCAAAGATGAAATTGCCTTACGGAATAGCACGCCAAAATGTGCCTACCTTGCTCCTAACAGGACGGCCTGTTCTGTTGGGACTGTATCATTTCTGAGTCTTCTCTTTAATCGGTTCTTTGTCCCGGAGGCTCAACGGTATTTCACTTCATTCAAGTCGTGAAGGGAGGGTTATATGGCCGATTATCAAGCAATTGTGATAGGCAGCGGAGCAGGGGGCCTTTCAGCAGCCCTCAGTCTTTCGAGAAAAGGCTTTTCAGTTTTGCTTCTCGAAGCCATGCCCTCTTTTGGTGGATATCTAAATCCTTTCAGCCGAAAACCCTATAAGTTCGATACCGGGTTACACTATCTAGGTAAGCTTGGCAAGGGAGAACAATTCTGGAGCTTGCTGGACGGTTTAGGAATAGCCGACAAGGTGCGGTTTACCGAACTCGACCCGGAGGGGTTCGACCGCTATATTTTAGGAGACTACGAGTTTCGACTTTGCAAGGGAAAGGAACGCTTCAAGCAAGAACTTATCAAAGCCTTTCCAAAGGAAAAGCGGGGAATAACCAAGTTCCTTGAGGTCTGTGAAAAAATAGGGAAAGCAATGGAGGCATCAATGTTGATGCAAGGCGGACTTCTGGGGATGGTTGGGTTTCTTTTGAAGCATCCGTTGATGCTAAAGTATTCCCGCGTGCCTTATCAGAAGCTCCTTGATGAAGTGACAACGGATAGGCGGTTGCAAGGTGTTTTATCCGGATATTGGGGCACATATGGTTTACCTCCGAATCGGGCGTCCGTCATCATTGCGATGGGGGTGCTGGATCATTATCTCACCGGTGCGTACTACCCTCAGGGCGGCAGCGGTGCTTTTCGAGACGCTCTCCTGGATGCTCTTTGGAGTCATGGTGCTGAAATGAAAAACAACTCCCGGGTTGTGAGGATAGATAAGAAGGGAAGCGAGTTCTCCGTAGAAACGGAGTCTGGTGAGCGATACACGGCGCGGGCTGTAATAAGCAACGTTGATCCGGTTATCACCTTGGGTAAAATGATCAACCCTCAGATAGTGCCCTATAAAATCCAAAAAAAGGTCACGCTCTTACGGCCGTCAATAGGCGCTTTTTATGCTTTTATCGGAACTGACCTGGATCTTCCCTCCATCGGAATAACTGATGCCAATATCCATTACTCTGACGACTTCGACGTCAACAAGATGTTCGATGCAATAAGCGTTTCAACGCTACCTGAAAGGGTTCCAGGGTACTTCATCAGCAGTCCATCAGTAAAAGATCCCGAAGGCGGACATGCTCCCCGAAATCACCATACCGTCGAAATTTTCACTTTTGTTGACTACAGGCCTTTCGAGAAATGGGCCAATGTTCCTTCTATGAAAAGAGGCGAGGAATACGAAAGCTTAAAGAAAACATTTGGACTGCGTCTTGTGAAAGCGGCGGAAAGGCATATCCCTTCTCTGAGCGAGCGTATGGAGTGTGTGGAATACGCCACCCCTCTTTCCAATGAGTACTGGGTAAACGCGGTGCGAGGTGGATGTTACGGTCCAGAACAGTCGCCTGATCAATTTGGCCCAGGCCGATTCAATACTTTTACTGCGGGCGTCGAAGGACTTTTTTTGGTTGGTGCCGGCACCTTATGCGGGGGAATTATGCCCTGCATAGCATCCGGCATTCTTGCAGGAGAAAAGGCTGCCAAGCTATTGGCATCGAAATTGTGAGAAATATAAAAGCATGCGAAAGAAAGATTGGGAAACCTTGAATGACCAATTTTTGAGTATTGTAATGGTAATCCGAACTCCAGGGCGGCCTAGGCGACCCCAAAATCTTGTGGGTTTCGCCGCCGCCGATCTGACATCATTTTGATTTGGGAGAACAACGGACGCGGTTTCTCTTGACATTCAAACCAGTTTGCTTATTCTGAAAGCGTTGTTTCTTTTCCAACCCTTTAACCTCCATTCCGGATGTTCCATCATGGAGACACACCTCAAAATGTGTAAGCCCTTCTCCTGACGGAACGGTTTCCGTCCTGTCGGGAGATTCCAAAGTCCATGCTCAAAAAGCCAAACCCATCGTAAGTTGGGGACGGAAAGCCACGGCTTTCAGATAGCTTCATCTGACCTCCTCGAGAGGTTTTCT
>JARRRH010000283.1:0-4194 GCA_037380925.1 Deltaproteobacteria bacterium
CCTTGTCCTTATAAAACTGAATCGCACCCTTGTGATAAGGCATGGTAAAATGTGAGTTTACAAAGGTATCCGGGGTCCAGAGTCTGAGTATAGGGTGAATGGGTTGATAATCCTTATAATGGTTCCACCAGGTCTCCACTATTTTGTAAGCCACGTGATCCGGCATATTAACGGTCGTCACATTGGCAAGAGGGGCGCTCCACACCGGCGTGTCCTCAGGAATTCCCGGCGGACCGGCGGGCTGTACGGTCGGATAACAACCGGGCATGGCCCGTTGCCCTTCCTTGACCATTTTGGGATCCATGGATCCGTGCAGATAACGAACGCCCACGAGAGCATCCGCCTCTGCAACGGCGCTCATTCCCAACGCACAAACTGTGGCGTCAATGCGCCCTTCCTGGACCGCCTTAACCGCCGACACGACCTCGGTCACCGGCACTGTCTTGACATCATCGATGGTGAGGCCCCCGTTTAACAGAACAGCCAGTGTGATGGCGACGTTTGGAGGAAACGCGGTCCACTCCCATGCAATCCGCTTGCCCTTCAATTCATGAACATATTTCATGCCTGAATCCTTTCGGACGAGCATACTCATTTTGAATGCAGGCCCTGCGTTGAGGATTCTAACGGACGGGGTCTTGGGATAGGGCGACCTCCCGCCGAATCCCTTTGGGACGGGTTCCGGCGCGATAATGCCCGTCCACATCTGCGCGATACTCGCGAAGTTCTCCATCCCGATATCGATGGTTCCCTGCTTGGTCAGCATGGGGAGCCACGTGTAAGCACCGGCGGTCGGCACGACGACCATGGTCATGGGGGATCTGTCCGAGGCGACCTTACAAAGACCGCTGATGAGGATATAAAGCAAACTGCCCGGTGAAAGGGCGGCAAAACGCACAATCTTCGGGTATTTCAAGTCCGACTGTGCGGCAGCCGGCCCTGCCGAGATCCCTACGACAAACAGGGAAACGATGATAAATACAGAACAGATTAAGCGTGCTTTTCGCCATTTTTTTCCTCCCATAACCAACCCTCCTTCTATGAAATTAACGTGGATCAACACCTCTGACAAACATGGCCTCATCCCGGCCAAAGCCCGCGGAACAAACCACGAGCCAGGGCTATAACTTTCTGGAATCATTATGTATGTCTGGATTCAGGATCCTGCACTGCATGGCATCGCTCTTCCGGAATGACAGGTTTATCCCATTACGGTACAGTCTCGACAGCAGAACGGAGAAGGCAAAGGGTTTGCATGTGGGAACTGGCACATTGTATCTCACAGAAAGCCGATGAATCAACGCGAGGCCTCGTGATTGCAAAGGTCCGGTGGGTATTCCTTTTCTACATGGGAATAGTTTTTACCTTGTAACCGGTTGTTTCCTAACTGTCAACCAAAAAGTCCGCGTAAAATAACGAATGAATCTCCGCCGTCTTGCTCAGGGGGGTCACATCAAGCACAGGGCATGTTCCAGAGCTCTGGCTCGGTGGTAACTTTAAAATCGTTCCACTAATTTTCACCATGACCGCAAAGTAGTTTCTTCCAAAAACAGGGATGTTCACACCCTTCATAATGTTCGACGGTCTTTCTTTTTTATCTTGCAATGAACGCCTTTCTATGTAAGGTATTGTTTCCTGATCGTAAACTTGACAGGATATCCACACAGGCGTGAGTACGAATCACTATCCAACATTCTACCAAGGAGGAAGGGAAGATGAAGATCGACGTTTTCAATCACATCATACCGCCGAAGTATAAAGAGGCCATGTTCAAAAAGATGCCCTCCGATGCCTATACGCGGAGGCTTATTGAAGCCTTTCCCTCACTGACCGACCTGGAGGTCCGTTTCAGGATTATTGACAAGTACGACGGTTTCTTGCAGGTGATCACCACGGGTGCGCCGCCTGTGGAAGATATTGTCGAGCCGAAGGATGCGGTTGAACTGGCCAGAATAGCCAACGATGAGATGGCGGAGCTGGTTCTCAAGTATCCGGACAAATTTCCCGCTGCCGTGGCCGCGGTGCCCATGAACGACATGGATGCCGCATTGGACGAAGTGGACCGAGCCATCACTGAATTGGGATTTCGGGGTATACAGATACACAGCGACATCAATGGAAAGCCGTTAGACTCGCCGGAGTTTTTGCCCCTGTTTGAAAAGATGGCCCAATATAACCTTCCGATCCTGCTCCATCCCGAGATAAGGACGAACCAGGTTCCCGACTACCCCAATGAAACCGAATCCTATCACATGATCCACATTCTTTTCGGCTGGCCTTACCGCACAACCGTGGCCATGACCCGACTGGCCATGAGCGGTATTTTTGAACAGTTTCCCGGGCTCAAGATTATCACCCACCACTGCGGAGCCATGGTGCCGTTCTTTGAGCAGCGAATCAATGTGGGGTATATGAGCCATTTAATGCGTATGGGTTTTAAACACGGGTCTATTCTGACCAAACGCCCTATTGAGTATTTTCGCATGTTCTACGGCGATACTGCTCTTTACGGGAGTTCCCCGGGACTCATGTGCGGCTACGCCTTTTTCGGCGCCGATCACATATTGTTTGCGACAGATATGCCTTATGATCCTCAACTTGGTGACATTTACATTCGTGAGACCATACGGGCTGTTGAGCAGATGGATATCTCGGACCTCGAAAAGAAAAAGATTTTTGAGGACAATGCCAAAGAGCTCATGAGGCTGCCGGTGTAGCGTTTGTGAAGCGAATCATGGCCCTACCGGGTAGCACCTTCATTATTCTTTTCTTATCCCTTGAGCCGTTCGTGTCCGGAATGAATGAGGATCATCTCCAGTATGGCGTCCCAGAAATAACTTGAATAAATTCTCGCTTGTGGAGGGGGGCATGGGAAAGGCTGGGACAAGGACTTCATTTATAGATTCCATATTGCCTGGCCGTATTGGCCATGGCCTTCACATTTTCCAATTTGGCCTCATCCGGAATGCCGATGCCCCCATCCAGGATGAAACCGCCGCCCTCCCCCACCACATCAATCAATTTTTTGCAGTAAGCCTCAACATCCTCGGGGCTCCTTACGCAGAGCAGACTGGCCGGCACATTTCCCCGAATGCACACCCTGCCCCGGAGTACCTCCTTGGCCCGGAAGGTATCCGTTTGTTCAAACCAGTAGATTGCCTTGCCTTTGGGAATATCCTTGATGATCTCCAGGCGGGATGTGCAGTTCCCTTCCCAGAGGACCATGGGGACGAGTTTTTCTTCAATCAGGCTCAGGATCACCTTTTTCAGGGAAGGCCAGAAAAAGGTCTTGAACTGGTCCAATGACATGAAACCATCCAGGCCTTTGTGCATGGGCATGAAGATGAAGGGGACCCCTGACACTCGGGCCGGTGCCGTGGCCCCCTCAAGGATAAAGGGGATCAACTTTTCCATGGCTTCCATGAGCTTATCCGGAACGCGGTACATATCCATCATGATTCCGGCGGTGCCCCTGAGCAAGTCCCCGATGTAATCAAAGGGCGCATAGGCGACGCCGCCGATTTGTGTCGGAAATCCCAGGGTCTTCATCTCCTCTGCAAAGGCTCTGGCCTTTGAAAGCAACTGTTGGGCCTGGGTACCTGCTTTCACAAGGCTACTAAGGGCTCCTGAAATACCGGGACCTGCAAAGACCGCCGTGCCGGTCAGGAATCTTGTGTAGTAGAGGGAAGGCAGCGGGGGAAGCTGTTGAAGCGGCTCCAAGGCGCCATACGCACGGGGAAGAAACTGTCGCAACATGAAACCGGTTGGGTCAAAAAGGAGGTCATCATACTCCTCAGCCTTGATATACTCCTTTTCCACAAACTGGTAAGGCCGCTGGGGAGGAAGGCCCCCACCGGGCCATTTGAGATACCTGCAATCCAGGGATTCCAGTATGGGTCCCAGTGCCATAAGCGCAAAAGGATTGTGATAAAGATCCGGCTTAAAATCCATAATGGTCTTTTTTGCGGCGGCCGCGAGCTTGTCATAGTTGTACATGGCCTCTTCGCAGGTGATCCCGCCATACCTGGCTTGAAAAAAATTGAACAGAGGCATAAAAGGGACCCGATCGGGGACCTTCAGTTGGACCGCGTCCATAACCCTTTTGGTCCTTTCCTCATACAGCGCTTCAGGTGTCTTGACCATAGTGCTCTCATTCCTTTCCTTCATTCTGCGAGACCTTTAAAAGAAGCCTTT
>JARRRH010000284.1:0-5263 GCA_037380925.1 Deltaproteobacteria bacterium
ATCTGCCCTGCCTTTCCTTGGGCTTGGGAAGGATGAGAAGTCTGTCTGATGACATTTGTTGGGGTTTCTTTGAGGTACCGGGAAAGGATACCACCGTCACCCAGCACCAATGGCCTGCAGAGATCGTACATAGAGGGGTCGGCAAGGGCTTTCACGATAATTTCAGGGCCTATCCCTGAAGGGTCACCCATGGTGAAGCCCACCACCGGAAGAGTATTCAAAGTAGCTGCTCCATAAAAATCACTATATCATAACCGGCAAAGCACTGTTTTTCAATTTGGTCCCGAGGACAAGGTATTTGGAGTTGCAATAAAAAAGGCCGGGCCTTGACGACCCGGCCCTTTCACTCCAGGGTAACTCCTAGATTTTCTCCACCGTTGTTTTGATGTATTTCAGCAACGGGGTTCCCCCGATGCTTTCCGTGTAGTTCGGCTTCATGATGCCAGGCGTGTTAACGCCGCCGAACTGGGGGTACTTGGGATCCCCTTCCAAACCGCGGACATGGCCAAACCCTCCCCCGGAGGCCAGCACACCCTGCATGATTTCCCAGGTCGGGTGCGCCTTGATTTGCACTTCGCCCCAGGGCGATTTGAGTCGCACGCGGTCCCCTTCCTTTATTCCCAGTTTCTGGGCGTCCAGCGTATTGATCCACAGGCTGTTACCGTTCTCGCTCTTCATGAGCTGGTAGTTGTTGAAAGTGGAGGAGTGCTCGTGCAAAAAGTAGCGGAAATTGCCGAAGATAAACGGATATTTCTTATCCGGCACCAGATCCGGATCAGGCTCCTTGTAATCCGGTAAAGGGTCTACTCCCTTTTCCTGGGCAACAGGATTGAGGAAGTTGTATTTCCCTGTTTTGGATTTGCCCGAAGACCCATAGCCGTCGGGAACATTGAAGCCGTCCCACTTCTTGTATTTGTAATACTCGGCTCGGTCTGTGATGATGAATCCTTTTTCTCGGAGTTCATCGTAAGACCATGTTGTGCCCGCCAGTTGATTGCGTTCCGCCTCTTCAGGGCTTTTCCACGGAAAATATTTGCCGAGGCCGAGCCTGCCCGCCAGTTCCTGGATCAACCAAAAGATGGGTCTCGAATCATACATGGGCTCCACCACTTGGGCATAGTAAGTTGCACATAAAGGCATCAATCGTGGCTACAAAATCCATCTTCTCAATGGCTTTGGTAATGAATTCCTGGTTGCCCCAAGAGAGGATGGGGTCGCCGTAATAATTAATCATAGCCTTAAGCTTTCCAGACTCCACGTCAGCCTGCAAATAAGCCGGGGCCCAACCGGCCCAGATGCCGAACTTATCGAGCTTGGGGGCTTGGCCGGCCGGCGGTTTTTCGGCCTTTCCCCATGGGGATTTAAGCTTGCGCTTGAAGGGTAGAGACGGCCCGCCCGGAGCGTCAAAGGTCCCGCAAAGCGCGTTCAACGCCTGGATTGCAGCGGTCCCATACATCCCGTTCGGCGTTTGGGCGAGGCCGGTCCAGGAAATGCAACCCTTGTTCTTTGCCATGGCGAACTCCCGGGCGATTCGCTCAATGGTTTCAGCAGGGACACCGCTGATCTTGCTTGCCCACTCCGGGTCCCGTGGAGCATTGTCCTCTTCGCCCAGAACCCTGTTCTTGAATTCTTTGAATCCGTGGGTCCAATCCTTGACGAACTCCTTGTCATAGAGGTCGTTGTTGATAATCACGTGGGCCATGCCTAGGGCAACGGCCGCATCGGTAGCGGGCTTAATGGGTATCCATTCCGTGGCAACACTTGCGGTATCCGACCTTCGGGGATCAAACACCACCAGCTTGGCGCCTCGTTTTATGGCTGCACGCAGTTGGGCGGTTTTTCGCTGGCTGTAAGAGGTGGCCAACTCGTTCATACCAAAGTGAAGAATGAAGTCAGCTTCCTGATAATTGATCCAGGGCCTCTTGTCATTGAGATTGTGCTCGTTGGCCATTCGGTTGGCGTTATCGCACATGGGCCGGTGGGTGGTTTTGGGACAGCCCAGGTGGTCGAACAGGGCTTCTGTGATGCTGTTGATCCAGTCGTTTCCCCTCATGAAGCCAAATTGGCTGTGGTCTACTTTGTTCAAAGCATCAACGATCCTGTCCATGGCTTCATCCCAAGACGCCTTTCGAAAGCGGCCGTCTTCGCGAATAAGGGGTGCCTTGAGCCTGTATGCCGAATAAACATGTTTGGGAGCTGCAGCCCCTTTCGGGCAAAGGCGTCCACCGCTTTTCGGATCGCCCTCCAGTCCGCTGGTGCCTACAAGGATACCGTCCTTGAGTTTGGCGGTCATGCCGCAAAGGGCCCCGCAGGTGTAACAGTGGGACGCCACGGTCTTAGCTGGTTCGGGATCCCGCGCTCCTTCGGACAGCGTAATATAGCCGGGATCAAGGCCCAGGGAATCCACCGCAGGTAGCATCTTCTTGGTGGTTTCTTCGCCCTTTGTAAATCCCTCTATCCTCAGGCTTTCGCACATCAAAGCGCCCCGCGTAAAGTGGGCCAAGCCCTGGTAGAAACTGTTGGAAGATGCCGCTGCCACCAGCTGGTCGCAAAAAGCCGGGACCCACTTGCAATACTTGTTTTTGAAAAAGTCAAGGTAAAGGTCCTCGTTTCCTTTGTCCATCACGTAGCGCAGAAATTCCATCTGAACGGCAATGTGTTCCTCAAGATCTTTGTAATCTGGCTTTTTGTGCACTCCTGCCTTTCGGAAATACTCCCGCAGCTCAAAGACAGGCTGTTGCATGACAATCGGTTCTCCACTCTTGATCGGAGACTCATAGGGGAAAACAGGGTTGATTCCGGCATTCAGGAACAGATCCGCGTAATCGCAGCGGAGTTCCTTGTAAAGCTTCTCCGCGGGCGCGCTTTTCAAATACTTTGTCATGACCTCTGCGCCGCTCATGAGGTCAATAAAACCGCACCCCTTCACAGCCTCGTTGAGCCCCTCAAGGAACTCGTCTTTCTGCATGGCAGAGATGAGTTCAAGCGGTATCTCATCGCGATATAAAGTGGAAAGAAGCTGATATCTCCTTGCCCTTGATTTGATCAATTCTGGATCCATTTCTAAACCTCCTCCTTTATGGTTGGTCCTACACCTTCTGGATGCCAGTCCAGTTATTTATCTTCTCCAGCATGCTGCCGCTCAGGGGCAGCCCTTTCGTAAAACGACTTGCGGTTCGCCGGAGACCGCCGGTAAAAAAGCCCTCAAGCGTTTTTGCTTAAGTACGCAACCATTGAGCTGTGAGATAAATGGATGAAGCCAAGTATGGCTGGAGGGCTTAGCACCTAAAATATAGCCACCCGTTTCACTGAGAACAAGCGCTCCACTAGTACCAGCGGTTATTTTCCTAGCATCACAAAAAGAAAAAATCAAGAAAGATATCAAAAAACTTGATTTTTTATAATTTTAGAGATAAGGACTACGTTCTAAAGATAGAGGACAAATCCTACCATATTGATATATACCTGAAGAACGAAGGCAAGCTTCCCGCAGGATGCCAAAATAAATTCCGGGAAGACGTTTACTCCACGAGAAAATATTTTTGATCAGGGAGACCACCAAGAAGAGGTCCTAAAAGGAGTTCACCGGTTTTTTGCGATAACCTTTATGAGCGCATGACCCTGGTACACCAGCGGAGTCACCCAGGCTCACAGAGCCGACCAAATAAATCGTTTAAAGGAGGAAGAGTATGAACAGAAAACGTCTTTTTTGGGTCACCGGGATTTTAGTCCTTCTGAGCTTCGCCACGCTCTGTCTAGCGCAGTCCGGCTCCGAAATGACAAGCCCGGGTATGCCGAAGAAAATGAAACAATCTATTGAGAAAAGCCTTCAAAATGAAAAATTTGCGGAAAAAACAAAAGCAGTGATCAAGCCCGGCGAAAAAGCGGGTTATTTAGGCATTCCCGGGGGTCCTTCCCCGAATGTTATTCTAGGGTTGCTTTGGGCCATCTGGGTCGGCTGGATTTTTTCGACCGTGGGAGCTTTCGGGGGCATCATGGCCGGTGTGGGGCACATCACCATTTTCGGTCTTGGCGACTACGCCAATTCCTTTGGCAAGGGCAACCCGATCAACAAGACGATCACCGACTCCATTCGCGTCTCCAACCAGTGGCTTGTGGGGCTGAGCGGTGTCATCTCGTCCTTCAATTACTACCGTATGGGACGTCTGGTGGCCCCGTTGGGCCTCTGTTTGGCCATCGGCGGGGTCGGCGGCTCCTGGCTGGTTCCGGAGCTGACAGCAGGCAAAATCTCCCTGAGGCAGTATGTCGGCTGGTTCGGCATTGCGGTTTTTGTGATCGGCGCCTTCCTCATCTACCAGTTGACCCCCAAAGGCTCGGCCAGCAAAAAGGAGGCCAAAGCCGCGGCCCAGGCCTTTGAAAAGGCCGTGAAGGAAAAGACCGACACGGCGGAGCAAGGCGTCAAGATCCTGGAGGGTTCCTGGACCATTATGTTCATTGCGGTGGCGGCCGTGGTGGCGTCAACGCTCTGGATTAACCTGGTCAGCGGCACCAAATGGATCGCCTACATTTTGCTCGTGGGCGGCTGGGTCTTGACTTTCTTTCTCGGCACCATCCGATTCACCTTTTACGGGCAAGAGTTCAAGTTCAAGGCTTATGTCCCCATGATCGGCGGCATCATCATTGCGGCCATTGCCTCCTTCCTGGGCGTGGGGGGCGGTTTTCTTTACGTGCCTTTCCTAACCTCGGTGGCAGGGCTCCCCATGTTTCTGGTTGCCGGCACGTCGGCCCTATGCGTCTTGATCGGTATGATCGTTTCGATTTTCTCTTATATGGTGGGCAAGGGAGTTATCGTTTCCTGGGGTCTTGTGGGTGCTGAGCTTATCGGCATCTTTATCGGCTCCATGATCGGGCCGCGCACCTCCAGGTACATCCCGGACAGGGTTTTGAAGATTATCTTCATCATCCTTGCCTTGTATGTGGGGCTGCGTTATACGACAAAGGGCTTTGTCGGCAGAAGCGTTGTGCCGCCGTTCTAAATCTGAATCCTAGTATTCAACGAGAATATTCCCGGTCCGGCAGTGCCGGGCCGGGAATCAATGAAAAAGTAGTGTCAAAGTGGATGCCATTGCCTGGGCTTTACACAAAATAGCCCCGGTCCTCATTGCGCCTCTAAATGCATATCATTGTCCACTGGTATTTTGAACCTGCCCTTCAGAATAACCGACCACAGTGGCGCAGGTGGCATCGCCAGAAATGTTAACGATTGTTCGACACATGTCTAAGATTCGATCCACACCTAAAA
>JARRRH010000285.1:0-6043 GCA_037380925.1 Deltaproteobacteria bacterium
GATAATTCTAAGATATCTTTCACGGTTTTTGTCGCTGATGAACGCCACTTGAGCCATTTCCGCCCCGTCCGCCATCTCCTGAATGAGCCTCAGCCACCTTATCAGAGGGTTATGCCTTTGTCAAAGCAGTCTTTCATGCGGGCCCGGTTATGATTTTGGTCGCTCTTATGCTCTCCCCCACTTCACCGGTAATCAATTCAAAAAGGGGCAAATGCCACGCATCGTGGTCCGATCGGACCAGCCCCTCCCGCCTTTCTCTTTCTTTCTTTGCTAGAACCTTCACAAGGAGGATGTCATGGGAGGCATATTTTGGATGCTGTATCTTACCGGCCATGCCGTAGGCGAAAGTGATCAGGGCGATGGCTGTTATGGCGTTGCGGTCCTTGGCAAAGTCTTTGGCTGTAATGTCTACCACGCTGATTCGCTCCAATATTTCGGGGGGGACATCTTGAAGCCGCGTCTTTTTGTCAAACTGCTTGGCGAGCCACTCGAAGTTTTCCTTCCCGATCATGTCGTGAATCTGGGTTGCCAAATCTTGATTCATGGCCTGTCCGTTCCCCCTTCTCGGTAGATCCTATATATCCCTATGGATTCAGTGATGGGCCTGTTCCACCTTCCTCAGCAAACAGTTGACCTTCTTGACATTGTCCTTGAAGAAATGCATGCCTCCCGCTTCGCTCACAATACGAAGAATTTCTTCGGGTCTTGTAACAATGACGCCGGAAAGGAAGGTCACCGGCGTGTGTTCGAACACTTCGGGAACGAGCGGTGTGGACGCCCCCAGCAATACGACGTCCCGACAGGAGCCAACGACCTCGAGAAGAGAGTCAATCGTATGATTCACTATGGACGTGGAGGTGATCATCGCCACCTGACATTGAGGCAAAAGCCTGTAGGCCTCCTCTGCAGGCAATACACCCTTCTCCTTGCTTCTGGACTCCTCGAAGATCAAAATGGACTTTGTTTTCTTCTTGAGCCTCGGTAGCACCGGTCCGAAGTAGCCCACCATGCCCACCGTGTCTTCCGGGTCGATGCGAAGATGGGCCATAGTATCGCCTTCGATAAGCCCTTCCTTGGTGGCGTTGGCCAGAGCATTTGCTGTGGCCAAGGCCACGGCCGTCTCTATTCTGTCCTTTGAGCCCATGTAAGAGAGCAGTTCCAAGGCATCTCTTCCGGCCAGGGGATGCCTCCCCACAAAGACCGTGCATCCTTTCTGCATACTCTCACTGAAGGTGAAGGCAACCCCGGTTTGACCGCTTTTCAGCATCACCGCCGTGTAGCCGAGACCAATGCGCACTTCTTTGACGGCCGCGCCTTCAGCTCGGCCTGTGAGGTGCTCTTTGATTTTTTCACAGATGCCCATAGCGCACCCAATCACCCATCTCTGATAGAACTGGTGGATCAGTGTCGACCCATGTTCATTGAACCCCAATTTTGCGGCTCAGGATAAACCATCGGCGGATTCAAATCAAGCCGCATCGTTGCTTTCGTCGCAGAATCAAGGAGCCTGTGGCAAAGCGAACACCGCTTCCTTATCCCGGCTCCAGGCGAGCCGGGAGAATTCAAATATTTCGATCTAGCATCATGACCGGGAGATATGTGCACCAGGGATGGGGCATCCTTCCTAAAGGCCCCTGTCATCATTTTGGAAGGCGCTGGAAAAAAGTTGATGAGTCCGGTATAATAACATGTCGGCCAAAGCCCTTTTTCTAATAACACTGAGATGAGAGCTGCGCTCTAAAACGAGACAAACCATGTCGCCGGAAAAGAACAACCTGTCAACCTTGAAAGACAAATTCATATTCGTCGTAGGCCCTCGCCGGCTGCAAAACGAGCTGATTCTGTATTTTCTGGAGCAGAATGCCGGAGCCACTTGTAGAGTCGGATCGGATTCGCCTCTGTCGTCGGCCATCGCCGGCACCGGCACCAATCAGCCTCCTCTGGTCCTTTGGGATTTTGACGGTGGGGATGAGGAAGAGTGTAAGGCGGCTCTTGAATGCTTCCCCGGAGACATATTGTCCCGCGATTATGTGGCCCTCTTCAACGTGCTTCCCAATCTTGGCATTGAGGAAGAGGCTTTGAGCCGTGGGGTTCGAGGCTTCTTCTATGTGGAGGACACATTAGAACAGCTTCAGAAGGGCATCATGGCCATATTTGAAGGAGAGCTCTGGGTTTCCAGGGGAATTATGAGCAAGTTTGTCCTGGACAAAAAAGAGTATCAGGCCGGGTCTCAAAAAAATTCCACACTCCTCACCCGCCGTGAGATTGAAATTCTGTCCCTGGTGGCTGCAGGCGCTACAAACGAGGATGTGGCGAAAACACTCTTTATCAGTCCCAATACCGTCAGAACTCACATCTACAACATCTTCAAGAAGATCAATGTCCCCAACCGCCTACAGGCCGCACTCTGGGCCGCCAAGAACCTGTAGTGCCCTTTCTACAGAAGACCGTTCGCCTATTCAATTGACTTAAACTTTCTTTTCTTGTATTATTATAAGTTAGATTGATCGGGGGTCGCTTCGTGGACCCCCGAAATGTTCGTTAGGGGCGGACCCCACCCGGATGGCCTCAGGTGGGTTTTGCACAGGGGGAGAAAAATGGGCACGAACAATGTGGTGTTTCTGGAAGTTTTGGAGTGGTTCGACGATACGGGCAAAGAACTCGTGCACCGTATTCCGCAGAAAGGGTCAGGGGAAATCAAATTCGGCGCCCAGCTCACGGTGAGGGAAAGCCAAGCCGGCGTCTTTTTTTACAAAGGCAAGGCCATCGAGGCCTTCGGTGCCGGCAGGCACACCTTGAAGACAGGGAATATTCCGATCCTCACCAAGATCGCAGCCATTCCCTGGGGCATGAGCAGCCCACTCAGGGCCGAGGTCTACTTCGTTAATCTCAAGGTCTTTACCAATCTCAAATGGGGCACCAGGGATCCTGTGGCTTTCAAGGACTCGGAACTGGGCCTGATTCGACTCAGGGCTTTCGGGGTATTCAATGTCCAGGTTATCCAGCCCATTCTTTTCATCAACAGGCTGGTGGGCACTCAGGGTATGTACACCACCCAGGAAATTGAAGAATACCTGAATCGGGTCATTGTGTCCCGGTTCAACGATTACATGGGAACCACGCTCGATTCGATCTTGAATCTCCCGTCCAAATATGACGATCTCTCGGAAGGGCTGGCCAAACGGCTTCAAGAGGATTTTACCCACTTTGGACTGGGCCTGGCGCACCTCTATGTCAACGCCATCACACCGCCGCCGGAGGTTCAGCAGGCCATCGACGACCGCGCTCGAATGGGTGTTTTTGACGACATGAACAAGCTCATGCAGATGAAGGCAGCCATGGCCATGGAAAAGGCGTCGGAAGCCGAGGGCGGAGCAGGCACAGGCATGGGCATGGGCATGGGCTTCATGATGCCTGCCATGTTCTCCCATTACTTCGATGCCGGAAAGCCCCGGAGCAAGGAGAACCAAGAGATCACCCCCTGTCCGGACTGTCAGAATCCCATTCCCATCACAGCCAAGTTCTGTCCCCATTGCGGACATCAGCAGGTCGTTTTTACCCAGTGTGCGAACTGCGGCAAGAACCTCACGCCCAATGCGAAGTTCTGTTCCCGGTGCGGCCACCCGGCAGAAGAAAAACCAAAGCCCAAGTTCTGTTCCAAATGCGGCACAGAGAACTTGAGCGACTCCATGTACTGCAACCAGTGCGGTGAAAAGCTCTAGATTTCTTATCGAGCACCAATGCCCCCAGTGCGGGGCACCGGCCATCCTGGAAGAGACGGACCATCTCTTTGTCTGCGGATTCTGCAAAGTGAAGTCATTCCTCCAAAGCCGGGATTTCTTCCGTTACGTGCTCCCTCACCGGGCCCCGCAAGGAAAGTCCCTCGTGTATCTCCCTTACTGGCGATTCAAAGGATGTCTTTTTTCGTGTGTATCCGGCGGCATTCGCCAGAAAATCGTGGATGTCAGCCATCAAGGGGTTGAGTCCAGATATTTTCCTGTCTCTCTCGGCTTGCGCAGCCAGACCCTGAAGCTCCGATTCGTATCTCCTGACATTGAGGGGCTCTTCTTGAAACCCAGCCTTTCTTACAACGAGGTGCTGGGTCTTGTGGAAAGACGGTTCAGCAACTCTCTGCCCCAGCCTGTCTTCACTCAGACTTTCGTGGGTGAAACCCTCAGCCAAATCTATCGGTTTGGATGGCGGGGAAGGAGGGATACACGAAAGTGAGCTTCGGCGCTTTGCCGGAAGACGGCAAACACGTTACCTACCTCCCCTTCTACCGAATAAAGGGAGAGGTGACAGGGATCGATCTGGATTCCTATGCCGACCTGATCCGGGTGGCCAATCTCCCCAAGGTGGTGAGGGAAGGTTGGAAGAGCAGGGGATTCAGGTTCTGGTCTCCCGCCTTCAAGGTTCGCCCCCGGGATCTGCTCCGCTTTGCGCGAAACCTCACTTTGGCACAACCTGAAACCGGCTTTGTCCCCGTATTCCCCGAAGGGGAAATCCATCCGGTAACCTTGTCCATAAACGAGGCTGTTGAAGGTCTCAAAATCAATCTTGCCAGTTTCATGAAACCCCAGCGGATTCTTTTTCCAAAGCTGCCGGAAATCCATATAAAGGCCCGCAGCTTTGTGCTCATCTACGTTCCTTTCCAAAGGCGGGGCAGCGAACTCACTCAGCAGGCCTTTCAACTTCGCCTGAACAAGAATCTCCTCGACTACGCCAGGCATTTGTAATGCATTCGGGTTTGGACTTCCAAAAAAAGGAAAACGCCTCTCGAAAATCCCGCTGTTTATGTCGGGGGCGGGAGGACTCTTTTTGTGTCACAACGACAAGATCTGGTCCTTTGTTCGGGATACATCCTGTTTTTCCGACATCATTTTTGTAACCTTGTTGAAGCCCTTTGTATCCCCCAGCATAATACAGCCGATGACCCTGTTCGCCTCAATGACGATTTTCTTGTAAATCTTTTCTTGCCTAACGACCCTGGACTCCAAGGCATTTTCCGCGTCAATATTTCCTGCCGATGCCAGATCAATACCCACAACCTTAAGTGTACTGGCCATGACCGTGCCGTTGTACAAAGCCTCTCCCCCGGCCATGATAATGCCGGATAATTAGCCTTGCTCCATGGCGGCCATCCAGATGCCGTAGGGAATGCCTTTAAACTCAGCCACATCCCCCGCTGCATAGATACCGGGCTGATTGGTCCTCATGCGTTCGTCCACCTTGATCCCTTTATCATAGTCCAACTTGAGTGCCTCGGCCATCTCCAAGTTGGGCCGGACTCCCGCGGAAATGATGACCATCTGAGCGGGCAAGGTCTCCTCCCCTTCCAGAATCACACCGGCCGCCTGGTCGTCCCCGGCTATCTCCCGTGTCGTAGCACCGAGCCTGAAAGAAAAGCCCATACCCTCCATCATAGTTTGGAGTCGCTGAGCGCCGTCTATGTCCAGTTGCCTCGGAAGCAGCCTTGGAAAAAACTCCACCACCATCACCCGCTTACCCAGCTTGCGGAGCGCATTCCCGGCTTCAAGACCAAGCAAGCCACCGCCGATCAAAACGACCCGATCAATGCCCTTTGCCCATCCCACAATATCTCTTGCATCCTGTATGGAGCGCAACGCAAAAACCCCTTTTCTGTCCGCCCCCTTTATGGGCGGAATAAAGGAATGACTTCCTGTGGCGATCAACAGCCGATCATACATGATCCGTTGATTGTCCTGCGTGATCACCGCTCCTGCTGCTGGACCCCCCTCCACAATGCGCTTGCCCAGTTGGACATGGATGCCGCGATCTTCATACCACGAATCTTTCTTGGCAATGAGCTGATCTTCCGACACATCGCCCGAGACCAGCTCATTGAGCCTTAATCTGTAATAAAAAGGTACACTTTCCTCTGTGACAAGGGTTATTTGTCCCTCCTGGTCATGTTTCCGCCGCCCCGGCGTCCCCTCCTCTCCAGAAATGGTGTCGCACTCCCCCTCTTCACTCCCCACTCACCCCTCTGTTTCCCCTCCCCACCGAACTGGACGACCGACAT
>JARRRH010000286.1:0-4172 GCA_037380925.1 Deltaproteobacteria bacterium
CACGAATAAGGTAGTTAATTTCCAATGTGATATCAGTCTCATAGGTCATATTATTAATGTAAAAATTAAGCAAGCGTTTGCCCATTCCCTGTGGGCGGAGCCCGCAGATCAGGGCCGGGACCTTGCTCAGAACCGCAACCCATGAAACAAACCGACTACGACTATAAAGACGAGTCCATACTTATCGTAGATGACGACCCCACGGTAAATCGGGTGTTGGAGGATCTCCTTTCCGCCCTCACTTTTTCAGTCACTTCAGCCACGAGTGGTCCTGAAGCCATTGAAAAGATTAACGAAAAGGAATTTACCTTCATCCTGGTGGACATGAAAATGCCGGATATGGACGGGTTCGAACTCATCGAGCGCGTTGGAGAGACGTCGCCGGACCTTAGCATCATCGCCATGACCGGCTACACCGACGAGTATCGCTATGTGGACATCATCAATGCAGGCGCGAGCGACTTCATCAAAAAACCCATCCAACTCCAGGAGCTCGAGGCCAAGATCAGGAGAATTATCAACGAAAGGAACCTGAGAAAAGAATTGAGCCGCCTGTCAATCACCGACTCCCTCACGGGCCTTTACAACCAAAGGTATTTCTATAAACGCTTGAAAGAGGAGGTGGTGCGCGCCAGAAGGCAGAAAACTGCGCTTTCCCTTATTCTCCTGGATCTCGACAATTTCAAGGCTTTCAATGACTCTCACGGCCACCTGGCAGGCGATCAGGCCTTGCGAAACGCTGGTCGTCTGATCCACAAGAGCATCCGCCAAGGCGTTGATTCCGGCTATCGCTACGGTGGGGACGAGTTCGCCATTATTCTCATTGATGCGGATACCAGCATCGCCCGCGAGATCGGAAAGCGGATTGACGACTCCTTCAAGGCAGACGGCACCCTTGCAGCGAGCATGGGGTTCGTGAAGTATTCGGAGAGCATGAGCATAAAGGACTTTGTGGCTAACGCAGACCGGGAGCTTTACAGGGCCAAGGAGGGCGGGAAGAACCGGTAGCGGTCATTTGTTCTGATAATATATATTATGTAAACTACGCTCCGCTCCAGTTCTGCAACCGCTTTCTCCTGCCCCGGCAATCAAACCTCTCACCCCTTAGCCTTGGCAGATGCCTCTGTGCCCACCTCGCAGGTCACGGCTTGCTTGTACAGATACCCGTCTTGTTTCAGGGGCCCCAGCCTTTTGAGGGCGAGCACTATTTTGTTGACAAGTACGGAACGGGTGTGTAGAAGAACACGATTCTTTCGGAGGTATTCTGTAGATGGGCAGTGTGGTTAAAAAAAGAAGAAAAAAGATTCGGAAACACAAGTACAGGAAGCAAAGGAAAAAGATGCGGCATAAGAACAAGTAACCGTGGCCATCCGAGGATACGAAGGAAGGCAGTCCCCAGTTCGGGGAACTGCCTTCTTATTGTGCATGAGTGAAATGCGGGGGGGTCACTTGGTGTAATCGTACCAACCGGCCCCGGTCTTTCTGCCCAGTTTATTGGCTCGAATCATGGTCTTGAGCAAGTTGGGCGAAACCCACTTGGATTCCTTGTTCAATTCCCGGTAGAAGTATTCCGTTACAAAGTAGGCGATATCGATCCCGGTGAGGTCCATAAGCTCAAACGGGCCCATGGGATAGTTCAGGCCGTTTTTCACCGCTATATCCACGTCTTGGATACTGGCAATCCCTTCCTCCACAATTTTGATAGCCTCGATGAAATGGGGCGTCATGATTCGGTTGACAATAAAGCCCGGAGAATCCTTTTTCACTTCAACGGTTATTTTTCCCATTTTTTTGGCCAGATCCGTGGCTGTGGCAACGGTATCATCGCTGGTTGCGTAACCCCGTATGATCTCGGCGAGTCTCATAATGGGTGCAGGATTGAAGAAATGCATGCCACACACCTTGTCGGGGCGGTTCGTGGCCGCCGCAATCTCTGTGATGGACATGGACGAGGTATTGCTTGCGAGGATGACTTCGGGGCGGCAAAGGCCGTCCAGTTCCTTAAAAACACTTTTTTTCAAATCCAAATCCTCGATCACCGCCTCGACCACAAAGTCCACATCTTTCAGATCAGCGAGGTTCGTGGTTCCCTTGATCTTGCCCATGGCAGCGTCTTTGTCCGCCGGCTGAATTTTCCCTTTTTCAACGCTTTTGGACAGGAATTTGTCGATGCTTTTCAGGCCCCGCTCCACAAAGGCATCCTGAATATCCCTCATGACCACATCGCAGCCGATCTGTGCTGCCATCTGTGCAATGCCGTTTCCCATGGTCCCAGCGCCAACCACACCTATTTTACGAATCTCCATAACCCTTTCCTCCTCTTGTTTTGTAATGGCTGTCTAAACAGATTCTACGCGACTGACTTCAGGCACATTTTGCTCTTCTTGAGTGGTCCGGTCCTCCTAAAACCGGCTGGCCTACCATAGAGCATTCACAGGCACAAAATCAAGACTTTATATCCTTCCTGTCCAAGAACGGTTTCGCAATGTTGCAAGTAAAATCACCCATTATGTAAAAACAAACAAAAAGCTCATTTCAAAGTTATTTTGGGCACCAGTGACTTTATATACGGATTGAAAGGCCGTTGCCGAAGAATTTGATGACCCTCCCATCCAGGTACCGGGAAAGCCCCTCTGTGTCCCCCGGGGACCAATCCAGGCTTTTTTCCCAGATGTCGTGACTTTCCATGCACAGGTAAAGACCAAGGTCCGGGTGCCACTGATTGAGTTTTTCTTTCATGAAACCATACATGTCGATCCGGATCGGTTTGAAATAACGCCTCTTCCCGTCCAAGCCCGGGACGAATTCCCCATTTAAGACGCCTGTGTCTGGATGGCGCCTCCGGATAATCCCCTTGAGGCCGGGCATGTACCTGAAGCATCCCAAACTCAACCAGATAATCCTTTTCGGATCCACGATGCGATCCATGAGCTCCAGGGTTCTCATGTAGCCTTCCTTCCAATCCCTACAGTGAATCAGAGGGTCGAAATGAAAGCCCAGGGCATAACCCTCTTCCTGGCACTGTTTGGCGGCCAGAATCCGTTTTCTGATTCCCGGTGCGCCGTGCTCTTCTCGTGCGCTGAGCTCAGGGTTGTTCAAAGACCAAGAAACAATGATGCGGTCTCTGTGCTTGGCGGAAAGAAGACCGTCAATGTGGTCTGTTTTGGTTTTCAGTTCGAGAACCGCGTTTTTCCGTTCTGCAAAAAAAGGCAGGAGCATATCAGTCCAGCCCACGATTGGGTCCAAAGCCAGGCTGTCTGTGAATTCGCCTGTCCCGATCCTGAAGATTTTTTGTGTTTGGGTGTCAATGAAGCTTGCTATGGCGCCGAGCTTTTCCTCCAGGTTGACAAACACGCGCAACGACGGCTGATTGAAGTACGCCTGAAGAATGCAGTAGCTACAGTCCAGCGGGCAGTTCGTTCCCACATGGAGAATTTGATACCCACAACAGATGTAGCCCCGTGTCCCAGGACAGGGCTTGAGAAACTGGCCGGGAAAATCGATAAGGCGCAAGCTGCTCTTGTCCATGTCCATAAAAGAGGCATGCCGCCACTCCTGGTCTTCTTCGGCCCGCTTGATAGGCACACCACGGATTTTTCCTAAAATTTTTTGAGTTAGGGCATGCCTTTCAGCCCCTTCCTCCACAACAGCTCTGGAAATGGGAAAATCCACCACCCCTAATCCTCAGCCCAGGGATCCCCTATTTTTAGGAGCCCTTCCAATTCATAAAGCGCCTTCAATTTTTCCATGAGCGCCCTTCCATTCCTGAAGGCAATCTCAAGACGATAGCAAGGATCCTCAAAAAAAGGGGGATGCTTGATCGCCACCCCTTGGGGCAACCTCAACCGGGCTACCCGCGTTTGAAAGATGTGCTCAGCCCCTGTCAAGGACGGGTGGCGTCGCGCCCGCAGAAGTTCAAGAACCCGCTTACCCTTCTGAGGCAGATTTGCCTTTGGATCTTCCAAAATGGATGCGAAACGGTCCTCCTCAAACAGCGCAGCGGCCCTTGTGTTTTCTATTGTGCATATATCAACAGCATAATCAATTAGTTGAAGCTGTTGATTGAAGTTTAGCCTTAAGTTTGAGATCCTTTCTAAAAGCACAAGCCGGGTGTGGGCATCCGTGGCCAGCAGTGCCTTCGCGGCTCGCAAGGACAGGGTCTGCGCGGCCAG
>JARRRH010000287.1:0-7362 GCA_037380925.1 Deltaproteobacteria bacterium
AGTTTGCATGTATGAGGGAACCGGAAGGGCCGGCTTACCTGTGGATTATTATTGTTGCGTATTTATGGTTGAATACGGCGGTGGCCGTGGGGGCTTGGGACGGACTGAATATAGGAGTAAACTCGGAGACGGTGGAGGTACATGGGGTGCCCGAGGCTGCCATACACAAGGAATGACTTAAGTAAGGAAGGTTCATTATGGGAATTTTGAATTTTCTCATTGCCATTGTTGCGTTGATCATTGCACTTTTGGCACTTCAAAGAACTGGGGGGACTAAAGATCTGAGAAAAAGCACAGCCGAGCTTCTGGCCAAAATGGAAAAAAAGATGCGAGAAGAAGACGCAGGTAAAGCGGAGGAGGAAAAAACACAGCAATAAGCGAAACCGTATGGGAGGCATTAAATTGATTTCTCAATGGTTATTCCAGCGGCTCTGCGACGGATCTGAGGGAGGCTAATCATGTACCTTTCGTTAATCATCACCTTTTTGCTTCTACTGGTCATTATCATCACGGCTATACAAAACAGTATGCCTTTGGATTTCAAGTTCTTCACTTGGAAATTTCAGATATCTATTACAGCCTTGATTTTTTATTCTTCTCTCATTGGTGGTGGCATTGTGGCGGTTTTGGCCTTACCAAAGCTTGCGAAGAAATCCCTTCATGGCAGGAGTATGAACAGGGAGATCCATAAATTGAAGGAAAAGGTTCTAGAGTTGGAAAAAACAGATGCTGGCTGGTCTCAGATAGAATAGCCCTCCCATGAATGGTATGAACGGTTGGATCTCTAGACGGTCGTAGTATCGGCAATTTTTGGTGAGATCGATGAATTAATAGCTGGTGGGAAAAAGTCCATACGAGAACAAATAGACGCCGGGACAACTTGAACTTGAAATGCAAGCTTTTGCCCCGGGTTATGTGTCCCTTAATTTTTAAAGGAATAATTATGGATTCACCATTAGAAAAATTCATCGAATGGTACATGGGCCTTCCGGTTCCGCACCGCCAATCGATAGTGGAGTTTGTTGTATTCTTTAACATCGGCTTTGATGATATTGACACCACAAATATGGAAGAACTTCACAGTGCATTTGTCAAAAAACTATCAAAGTATTCGCATGACAAATTGAAAGGAACCGGACTCGTTTTGATGCTCAGAGGCAATGTTGACTTTCTTATCAGGAAGTGGGGAACGAGGGAAGGGTGCAAGGAAAGCGAGAAATTGTTAATTGGAGTCAGAGAGCATTTCTCCGCCACCGGTGAAGAATTTATGGCGGATAGGGCACGTAAATTCCTTAGGGAACTGCCTTTCAAGCAGGAGCAATGGGTATCGACGAATGAGAAATGGCGAGAATTAGTTGAGAGCTACTTATCTGATAGCTATATCGATCATTGGTGGAAAGATCTCAGCTGACAACTCAATACAACCGACAAGTGAGCGGTTTCACGGTCATTTATAGAGAAAAGCCGTGAGATGCTGAGAGATTATCCGCAAAAACACTATAAAATATTTTATGAGAATTTATTAAAATAAAGAGAAATAAATAAAACAAAATAAAAACTTGACAAGTTATTTATATAGATATATCTTAAATCAAGATGTTAAGAAACTTCCTATGATCAATTGTTGCTAAAAAAACTATAAAATCTTTGTGAGGTGGCCTACAAAAGGCTTCTCGAATGTGCGTGCATCTTTTCTTCCGGCCAGCCTCAATATGATTTGCATAAAGGGTTGCACACGAAGAGAATAACGGCATCTTAGGAAGTCACCAAATGCAAACGTCCTGTTGGCTTATTAATCATCAACCTTACCCGATAATTGCCAAATTTTAGTAGGATGATCAATGTGACGCTACGATTCAGGGGAGAGGTTTTGGATGCCCCCCATCTTTTGAGCCCAAGAAAGGGCCTTCCCATGAAGCGACCACTCAAAATGCCTTAACCATGCTCCCGGCAGGACGCCGGTGTTTTGTTGGGAGCCTGAAATCTTCCGGCGAAAAAGGGGCTTGTATAATAGCTTAGGGCTGCAAGAAGCGGTTTTTTTCTCCCTCTTATTCTTTTCCCTTCCTTATTAAATCGCTCACCCTTTGGGTTACGTTCTTATCTTTCAGCCTCATCTTACTATCCGAGCAAAACAGAATCTTTGCCAATGGTAGCAGTACGGCTCCCGGTAAACTCTTAGAGAGAAATGGCTTTCAATTGGGGCACGGACCTGCGTTCGTCGGACTAATGAGGTCTGGATGGTTAACCCTGTCAAATCAAGAGGAGTCAGCTAAGATGAAAAAACAAGCTATAAAACCGTTTGTATGGGGCATGGTGGTCGGCTCGGTTGTGTTGCTCATTGTCAGTTTTTCGGCCGGATGGGTGGTGACTCGCGGCTCTGCCCAAGCTGAAGCTAGAGCGATGGCTACAGACGCCGTCATGAATCGCTTGGCACCGATTGCTGTCGCACAGTTTATGCAAGACCCAAACAAGGAAGTGCGACTTGAGGAGCTGAAAAAACTGAAATCGTGGGGAGCGAACAACAGAAGTGACTATGTGGAAAAACAAGGCTGGGCAACAATGCCCGGTGAAAAGGAACCCGATGGGCGAGTTGCCGATGAGGTCGCCAGACGGCTTGTGGATCTCAAAATGTAAGGACCCCTTGGTCGTGTAATTCTAAGCTGCAGCCTAGTTGCCCCGCCCCACTGCGCCGATCACGCCAGATATAGGGGTGATTGTCTATGGAAGCACCACAGCGATATCCGTAGGCTGATATGAAAACGAGAGAGCTCTATACCAAGGAGGAAGCGGTAAGGCTGCCGATACAGGCTGTTTTCATTGGAGTCTAGGCAAATAGCGTCGGGCTGGGTTGCAGCTTAGGAGTTTGCTTTTGAACTTTCTTAGCGCGGGAAGAACCTTTGAGGGATAAAAGGTTTTCTTTTTTTCTGCCGCGGGCCACAGTTTTCAAAACATGGAGACCACACAGGAGAATCTATTTTGGCACAGATTATGACAGCCAAGGAAATGGCTAAGTACTTAAAATTGCATCACATAACCATATGCAAATTATCCAAGGAAGGTAAGATCCCTGCAATCCAAATCGGGAGGGTCTGGCGATTTGACAAGGACGTCATTGATGCGTGGATCGCCAAAGGCTAACAGATAAAAGAAAAACTGTCGTCATCAGGAGGATCAGAATGGCGAGTGTTTTGGTTCACAATGAGGTCAGAAAAACAAGGGAGAAACTCCTCATGACCAAGACGGAGCTTGCCCGGAACGCAGGTATCTCCCCATTGACTGTTGACAGGATTGAGAAAGGTGGGAGTTGTCGAATTGAAACCAAAAGAAAGATTATATTGGCCTTTGGATATGATCTCTCGGACAAGGGCCTGATTTTCAAAAATCGTTAATAATCTTGCCGGATGGAATGATCGATTCCTTTTATCCCCATACTTTTCAGTTTAAATGGGAACCAATTCAGACAGTACACTCTCAAGACCTCAGATCTTAAGCTCGCGAGGGTAGGACCGATATACGAATATGCGCCATTTGTGGGTCTCTCTCCATGGTATTATGGGCCTGATTCATGGGTAAAAACCAAAAAACTTCTAAGAGATATAAAACAGAGAAAGGAGTAATAATGAACCAAGGTACACGAAATCAATTAGAGGTAAAACTTAAACAGATGCTTGATCCCCTTCATCAAGCCGAAGCTAAACAGAAGCAACCAATACCTCAAACAGGTACCGGCAATATTATTCGCCGTAGGAAAGGTGAAAAAGACAAGCGTTTTTCCGTCTGCATAGAACCCAGATTGCTTGCCGCGGCGGCGAGATAACGAGGCAGAGGAAGCCATTGAGAAAGGGAAGAATAAAGGTATCAGGTTTTCATAGTATTTTTTATAATTACAAGGAGATCAGAATGAATATCTACGTAGGGAATCTATCGTATGAAGTGACCGAAGAGGATCTAAAAGAGGCTTTTGAAGTCTTTGGGGAAGTAGAAACCGTCAGAGTTTTAAAAGACTATGGCACGGGCAGATCAAAAGGATTTGGATTTGTAGAGATGTCGAATAATGGCGAGGCTCAGTCGGCAATCGACGGTCTGAACGATAAAGAGCTTAAGGGACGAGCACTAAAGGTTAACACGGCTCGTCCTCGCACGGAAAATCGTGGTGGTAGAGGAGGATTTGGTGGCGGTAGAAGGGGTGGAAGACAAGGTGGAGGCAGGCGCCCTTATTAAACACTGCTCGAACATGAAAGCCTGATAAGGCTCGATGGGCTACTATTATGATAACAGGGTACGCTTGAGATCCTGGTTTTGCCTTTCCGCGGCCGGGTTGGTGTTCCATTTTGTTCTCTCTCTCAGCTTACATACTAAACCAAACTTGGTGTTGATGTGGCTATGTTCAAAACCGTGAAGAGGTGAAAACGATGGCTGAGGAGGAGCTTCAGAAGATTCTCCCATGGAGAACCTTGTGGCGAGGAATCTTGATACTCAGCAGAAAATATTCTGGCCGTCATCATTATGTGAGCTTTTTTGTTTTTGTAGAACCTGGAGAATTCTGTGATGGGCAGAGAACCGACTTATGAAGAACTGAAACGAGTAGTTGAAGACTTAAATAAAGAATCCACCAGGCGAAGGCTGGTAGAGGAAGAATTGAATATAGTTTATACTGCGTTAAACTCCTCTGCACACGCGGTCATGATAACGGACGAAAAAGGGAGCATCAAATATGCAAACCCTGCTTTCCTCAGGATGTTCGAGTATGAATTTGAAAAACAGGTTACGGGTAAATGTGCGGATGAATTATTCTCTAATCAAGGAGGACGCAGATTCGTTGATATAGAGTCAATTATCGACAAATCAAAGGGGGAAACCGAAATATTTCCAGCCCTTCGCAAAGACGGCACCTTATTCCATGTAGAGGTTTCCACATCAAATATTACTGACAATACCGGACATGGTGTGGGAAGGATGGCCTCGTTTCTTGATATCACTGAGCGCAAGCAGATGGAAGAAGCACTAAAAGAAGGTTCTGAAAAAATTAGACTCTTTGCCTATTCGGTTTCACATGATCTTAAAAGCCCAGCCATCGGTCTCTATGGTCTTACTAAGAGGTTGTATAAAGATTATTCGGATGTTCTTGATGAGAAAGGACAGAGGTACTGCGAGCAAATCTTGAAAACTGCTGAACAGATTGCTGCACTTGTTGGGCAGATCAATGTTTTCGTTTCAACAAAGGAAGCCCCTTTGACTGTTGAAAGATTAGACCTAAAAGAGGTTCTTCAGGTGATTAGAGAAGAGTTTTCCTCTCAACTTAGCCTTCGGGAAATAAGGTGGTCGGAGCCTGATTACATCCCTCAAATCAAAGCAGACAGATTGTCCATAATAAGGGCCTTAAGGAATCTCGTAGACAATGCACTAAAATACGGTGGCGAAGCATTGAGTGAAATTAATATTGGACATGAGGAAGTTAGGGAATCCCATATTCTTTCTGTCAAGGATAATGGCATTGGCATAAAAGAGCAAGGTTATCATCAAGACGTTTTTCGTCCTTTCATCAGAAGAAAAACATCTAAAGGTGTTGAAGGATCGGGGCTGGGGCTGAGTATCGTAAGAGAAATAGCGGAAAAACATGGGGGAGAGGTTTGGTTGGAGCCTGACCAACATGGGGGAGAGGTTTGGTTGGAGCCTGACCGGGACAGAGGAATCACCTTCTATATATCAATTCCAAAGTACCTGCAACTATCATCGTGATATCCCTAGCCTCCGCGGTTTTTTGTAACGAACAACCGCAACCTGTGAAACACGAAAAGTCCTGTATGACGGCCCGATATCAAGAAATTGTGCAGAGTGGCGTATTGGCAAGATGAGGCCAGGGCCTGTGGTCTGAGTCCTTGAGTTGCCTTTATAGGGAGGCTGTGGTCATGAACATTGATGAAGTCATAAAAAAGTATGTTTCGGAACAGATGGCCACTTATAGGCTTCTAGCAGAAAAAACGAAAGAATTCCTTTCGTCTATTCTCAGGGCTCAGGATATCGTCCCGCATTCGATCACAAGCAGAGAAAAGGACCCAGAAAGGCTTAGAAAAAAAGCACTTACAGAAGGGCAGGTCTACAATAACCTGTTTAATAACATCACTGACTTGGCCGGTGTAAGAATAATTACATACTTCCCGAGTGACGTGGATAAAATAGCACCTTTAATCGAAAAGGAGTTTAAGGTTGACCGTGAACATTCAGTGGATAAAAGATTGTGTTTAGATCCTGCAATTTTCGGATATGCATCAGTTCATTTTGTGGTAGAGTTCAAACCCGAGTTGATTAAACTTCCTGAGTACGCCCTCTTTGACGAAATGAAGTGTGAAATACAGGTCCGGACAATTCTACAACATGCATGGGCTGAGATTGAGCACGACATTGTTTACAAATCTCAAGAAGAGATCCCCTTCCGGCTTCGAAGGAGATTTGCGTGTCTAGCTGGATTACTCGAAATTGCAGATAGAGAATTCGAATCTCTTCGGTTGGATGAAATGGCAGTTCGCCAGGCGGTTCAAAGCAGGATCAAGAAGGCTGAAATGGATACCTAACCAACAGCCATTGCGACATTCCATTTATTAAAGCAGCATTGAGGAAAAGAACCGGAAGAAACAACTACCTATCCATGAGTGAATACAAATGATCAAGAGCAGAGCTGGCCCATTGGATGGCCTGGAACTGGATTTGTGATCAGGAATTAGCGGAGACCGAGTAATGTATCGATGGACCTAAAGGGTGGGCAGGCACCAAGCCCGGATATTGGAAAAAGGAGTATCATGGGGAAGCGCAACACTCATAGTTTTAAAAAGTATCAAAAAGAGCTCAAGCGAAAGGAAAAAGCGAAGGAAAAGCTGGCTCGCCGGCAAGGGAAAAAGGATCAGACTTTAAATGACGTTGACGAGCAAAAGTCTACCGATTGAACGGCAGAATAGGCTATATGCATAACAAGTAGTCATTTTTGAAGTCTCTTTCAATAGAAAATTGAAGCGGGTGTAAGGGCGAATCCGGATGAAGGGCTTGGTTGCCTGCATAGCGAAGGCCCTAGTGGATAATCCTGAGGAGGTTGTGGTCACAGAAATAAGGGGCGCGCAGAGCTCTGTGATTGAACTGAAAGTTGCCAAGGAAGATATTGGAAAAATAATTGGCAAGCATGGGCGCACGGTAGTGGCAATTAGAACCATCCTCAGTGCAGCCTCCATGAAACTTAAGAAGCGATATATTCTAGATCTGCTGGAATGAAATCCATCTAAAATCTCGTAAATACCAAAGGAAGATAATATGAATGTCAGTGAACCGTCTCAAAATAGGCTTGCTGTGCTTATTGACGCCGACAACGCACAG
>JARRRH010000288.1:0-5754 GCA_037380925.1 Deltaproteobacteria bacterium
CTGGTCCCTTTGCCTTTGCTGGAAAAGAGCGAGAAAGTCCCGCCGGAATGCTCGGATCGTTCTTTCATGCTGGAGAGACCCATTCCGCCCATCTCGCCGGGCTTCTCCACAGCTTCTCTCAAATCGAACCCCTGACCGTTATCCTTGATGCAGAGCTTAAGATGGTCTCTTGTTTTGGTCAAAGCGAGGCTGACCGAGGTTGCTTTGCTGTGCTTGGCAATATTGTTGAATGCCTCCTGGGAAATGCGGTAGAGAACGATTTTCAGACTTTCAGGCACGTCCTGTTCGGAAACATCGAGGGAAGATTCGATCTTCATATCCGGCACAAGGCCTTCAAATTCGCGGCAAAGAGAGCGCAACGCCACAACAATGCCCAGATCGTCCAGGACCGGGGGGCGCAAGTTCTTCTGTATTCTCTTGGTTTCCTTGATGGTGCCCTGAACTATCCCAATGATGTCCTCCAGGAGGATGTCATCGGAAGATGCTCTTCCCTTGTTCATAGCGTTCAGCTTCCTTTCAAGGCCCACCTTTATGGCTGACAGGCTCGCCCCGATGCTGTCATGAAGCTCTCGTGCAACGAATTTCCGTTCGTTTTCCTGGGCCTCCAGCAGCTTGGAGGAGAGATGCCGCAATTGATTTTCCGATCTTCGCAAGGCGTCCAGCGTTGCGGAGCGGTTCAGGGAATACCGGATGGAACGTTCCAGCGTCTCTGAGTCGAGGCCGCTTTTTTCGAGGTAGTCGGCAGCACCTTCCCTCATGGCCTGAAGGTCTATGCCATAGCCTCCCTGGCCGGTAAGCATGATAGCAGGGGCGTTAA
Source organism: Deltaproteobacteria bacterium (assembly GCA_037380925.1). Lineage (GTDB taxonomy): Bacteria > Desulfobacterota > DSM-4660 > Desulfatiglandales > HGW-15 > JARRRH01. The sequence goes on from JARRRH010000288.1 coordinate 818, forward strand.
GTCCGTCGTCAAGGAGCTCACGCAGGAGTTCGAGGCCGTTGATTTCGCCCAGTTGATAGTCCAGGAAGCAAACGTCATACGAACAATCTCTGCTCGTCTGCAGGGCTGCCCCGTACGAGGGGGCCCAATCAAGATCAAACCTCCATTTCGGTATTTCGGACAGTAAATCCTGAAACAACACGTAGTCGTCCTTGTCGTCCTCCACAAGGAGCACCCTGATCCTCTGTCCTTCGGGCTTGATCACAATGTTTTCTTCCTTGTTCACGCTGGTCCCAACATAAAAGCCGCTAGTAAACTGCAAAGAACGCCAAGTGCGCAAAGCAAGCAATTGAAATGATTCGCCAGTAACACACAAATGGCCTAACAATACTGTCATTTCGAGCGAAGCGAGAAATCTTTCTTGGGGCTATCAAAGGGCTATCAAAGATTTCTCAGTCACTTTGCTCCTTCGAAATGACACGCTTCTTAATGCAACTAAATGTTGTTATCTCTGCGGTCTCCGGGGCCCCCGCGGTGAATGCTTTTTGTGCCCATTTCACTCCTGGCGTTGCTTGATCGGCAAGGTCACAATGAATTTTGATCCCTTGCCGGGCGTACCCTCGGCTGCAATGCTCCCTCCGTGTCGATCCAAGATCTTCCGGCAGATGGCCAGGCCCATTCCTGCCCCATCGTAATCGGAGCGGCCGTGGAGACGTTGAAAGGGCATGAAGATCCGATCACGATGTTTCTCATCAAAGCCGATCCCATTGTCCTCAATTGTGATTCGGCACACACTGTCGTCCTGCTGGGCTTTCACCGTGACCAAGGGAGAGCGATCTTTACGGTTAAACTTCAGTCCGTTTCCAATGAGATTTTGAAACAACTGGAGCATCTGATACGGGAGTACTCCAGAAGCGCGGCAATGAGGGCCTGCATCCTCCTTGAAGCACTTAACATCCGCTCCAGATAATCCAGACCGCCGGGACCGAGAGGGTCTCTGTACTTGGTCATCAAACGGTCTCCAAAGGCCTGGATCTTGCGAAGGGGTTCCTTAAGGTCATGGGAGGCGACAGAGGCGAACTCCTGGAGTTCCTTGTTTTTTCGCTCCAGTTTCTGAGCGTAGACAGACAAGGCCTCCCGGGCCTTTTTTCGGTCGGTCACGTCGATCAGGCTCAAAACCAGCCCTTTGACTGCACCATTCTCGTCCATTGTGGGCTGAAGGGACCAATCCCAATAGGTGACGCCTCTTCCAGGCTGATCCGGATGTTGGAAAGACTTCTCAAAAGCGTGGTAGGTTTCGCCTGTTTCCACCACTTTGCGAAAAATGGCCTCGTTCTCCTTGTCGGGGTATAGATCAAAGTGGTTCTTATGGACGAAGAACTCAGGTTGCTTGCCGCCGGCTTTGGCATAGGCATTGTTTACCTGGATGAAATTGAAGTGCCTGTCCATGTAAGCGATCAGAAAATGGATGTTTGAAAATATGGTCTCGAAGAACTCGTTTTTATCCTGCAAAAGCACTTCCATTGACTTTCGCTCGGTGATATCTTTTGCCACGCCTGTCATCAGAGAAAGGGTGCCTTTTTCGTCTCTAACAGGGAACCCACGGTCGTGAATCCAGCGCACACTTCCATTGGGCTGGATGATGCGGTACTCAAAGTTCCAGCTCCCTTTAGCATGCTCCTTGAGACCCTCGATGACGCAGTCCCGGTCTTCGGGATGAACTGCATCGATGAAAGAAGTCGGGGAATTGTAAAGACTTTCCCTGCTGCGGCCCCAGATTTTCTCATATGCGGGACTGACATAGAGAATCTTCTGAATTCCGGGGAGACTCATCCAGAATACATCCTGAATGGTTTCCGTGATGAGGCGAAATGCGGCATCTCCTTTTTCCAGGCTGTCGTCGATAGCCGATTCTCCGGCATGTGACCTTTCCAAATCTGCAAGGCGGCGGCGGAGCTCGGTTAACTCATCAATGAGCTGTGCTTTGGTCTTTTTCTTGTCTGTTCCCGTCATTTTTCCACCAAATAAGACATTGAATTATTTTTCCTTTAGCGCATTTTGTGGAGAATGACAAGACACATTAGGTATTGGGTATTAGGTACTTGGTCATTGGAAAACTAGAGTCCCAGAGGTCAGAGCCACAGAGCCTCAGAACTCCAGCGGATTAAATCGTTGAAAGTGTTCAAGTCGTTGAAGTTTTGGAAGTCGAAACAACAAATAAAGATCATCACGAAAGCACGAAAAAAACTATATTTCTCGCCTGCCCGCCATCGCGAGACGCTCAGGCGAGGCGGGCGGGCCCGTCCCGCAAGCGGGACTAGAGCCGCAGGGCTAACAGAGAAAACAGATTACATCTGTGATCTGGTTTTTGGTGACCTCTGACCCTCTGACTTCTGTAGCTCTGGTTTTCCCAATACCTAATACCCAGTACCCGATACCTAGTACCCAATCAATCAGTTGGCATGCGCAGGAAGCTCCGCCACATTCAACCAGTACTTTCCGAGTGTTCTCATAGTGTCTATAAGGGAGTCGAATGTATTGGGCTTGCTTATAAAGGAGCTGGCGCCCATCTCATAACACGCTGTAATGTCGTCAATGTCGCTTGAAGTGGTGAACACAACCACAGGGATGCTGCGAAGCATTGGATAGGTCTTTAGCTCCCTTAGGGCCTCCCGACCGTCTTTCCCGGGCATGTTAAGATCGAGCAAAATGAGAGAGGGCAGGGGAGAACTTTCGGAATCCGTAAACTTGCCCCGATGAAAGAGGTAATCCATCAACTCCATACCATCGGAAACGAGGCGAAGATCGTTCAGCATGCCGTTCTCAAGGAGCGCCTCTTTGACCAGATAATAGTCATCCAGATCATCATCGACCATGAGGATGGTTCTCGCTGTGTCTAATGTTTTCATAGTACACTCTCCTGTTTCAGGTCCATACTCTTGATGCAAAACCGCCAGTAAGCCATGCTTAGCAAAATCCGGTTTCAGGTTCTCCAGGAAAAGGCCCTATGTTGTGTTTCCTTATATCGAACAGCAAGCCCGTCACTCAGCACATATGGATTTCAGGCGAAGGTCGGCGAAAACTGAGCTGCGTGCTCGCCCGTGAAGATGATCTTTATATGCTGGTTCTTAAACATGGGCAGGTTTTTTTCTAAAATCGCCTTTCCAAAGGGGTGGATCTCTTTGAGACAGGCTGTATGAATGAAGATGCGGTGACTCCGGCCGTTCTCCATCATCGCATTGATGACTTCATAGGCCGAGGTGCTGTCAAAATCGCCCACAAGCTTCAGATGGAGGCTCTCGCTACTGTGGTGGACTAGAATTTTAAAATTAGCGGCCATCCCTTCCTCCATATACTCATTCTGTTAGCCGTGAAATGTTAGGTTTTTGTGAAAAAAACATTTGAAAATAGAAAAAGCTTAATCACGAAATTAAGAAAACACGAAAAAGAGACTTTGTTATCTCTCGCCCGCGCCCCTTCGACGTTGCTCAGGGTCGATCGAGACGCAGAAGCCAACAGAGACGGCACAGAAATTGTTTAATACTCAGCCTTTGTTTTGAACATTTGAGAATTTGAAAATTCGGATTTGTCTCGTGGTTCGAATTTCGGATTTCGGGTTTTCTTTCAGTCTGTCCTCTGTCCTCTGGTTTTTGCTAACCTCCGACTTCTGTGGTTCTGGCTTTTCTAATACCCAATACCTACTACCCAGCACCCAATACCTAATATCATTCCCATCCGAACGAGATCTGTGTCGGAGGAACGGATTGGAGTTCTGTAGTTGGGGGCTGCCTTCCAGATCCTTGAACCGCCGAATCGGCCTCCCAGATTCTCTTGATCGCGGTTTTCAGTTTTTTAAGATTCGAGCTTTTGAGCACGAAGTAATCGCTGCATAAGAACTGACGATCTTGCTTGGCAGGCGGATAGTCGAGACAATGGAGGACCGGGATTCGATACGGATCATCCTGAACCGTCCTGCAAAAATCGGAGTCTCTGTATCGATTCATGTTCTAGTCCACAAGAACGAGATCCGGCCTGTCCCTTTCAATGCTCTCCGTCGCCGGATCCCAATCAGAGGCAACCACAGTGTCATATCCCTCCTCTGTCAGTTCCATGGAATAGAGCATGGCGAGAGCGCTGTCATCACATGCAATAAGGATTTTCTTCATTACCTCTCCTTTCCTTCTCAGGCCCTGCCTGTCTCTTAAAAGGCAGTTCGGGGTGAACTGTCGTATCATCGAGATGATTTCTCAGTTGGGCTTTTCTAAGACTTCCGTAATCTTGTTTTTGAGGTTCTCCGTGTAAATGTCCTTCACGACGTAGCCTTGAGCCAACAATGCTCTCGGATCATCCGCAAAGTTGTCGTAAGCGGTCAGGATGAGAACAGGAACTGAAGAGTACTTGCTCTTCTTGATCCTTTGCAGGATGTCCAGACCCTCGAAGCCGTCGAGGTACAAATCAAGGAGGATCAGGTCAGGCGTCGACTCTTCAAGGTAAAATAAGAGCGAATCCGCGTCGGTCATGCATGTGAGAGAGTGTCCTTCTTCAGACAATTCTTCCGTGAGAAATTCGCCCATGTAAGGCTGATCGTCAAGAAGCAGGATATTCGCCATATTTTATCTCCTCTTTGCCACGCTTTGATGGTTCGCTGATAGTTTTTGGGAAAACAACTTCTATTTCACATTCAGGAAAAAGAGCCCGCATCAGTGAAACCATGTCCGGATCGAAGGTGCTTCGTTGTGTTTTGATTACAATCTTTTCCAAAATAACACCTCACCTTCAGGGTGGGGGATTCAGGAGGAAATTCCCGCCCCCCTGAATCTTTTGATAGGTTAAAAGCTAAGGGATGATTCAGCCTGTTAAGAACACTACTAGAGGGCCAAAGATGCTTTGTCTATCGGGACAGTCCTGATTTTTTCTAGTTTATTTCTTAGGCGTGGCAGGCCGCACGAATCCAGGAT
>JARRRH010000289.1:0-4143 GCA_037380925.1 Deltaproteobacteria bacterium
TGGACAAAAACCTGGAGAATGTACGGACCATAGAGTTCAACACCTATGATCTGAACATTGGTTTGCAGGATATCATGCCGGCTCTCTCAGGAAGAAAAAAAGCCCCGAAGGAGATGTTCGTGGGGGAGTTAAGCGAAACTATCAAGACAGAGGCAAAGGGGGGCACCGAGTACAACGAGACCGTCATAGAACTCATGGAGAGGTTTGCCATTCCTGTGGCCGTGTTTTTCATGGGGATGATCGGAATCCCCCTCGGTGCGCAGATCAGGTCGGGCGGACGATTCGTGGGCATTGTGGTCAGTCTTCTTGTTTTCCTGATCTATTACCTGTTTTTGGCCGGGGTCAGGAGTATCGGGGAAACAGGTATGGTCTCTCCTTTTATTGGGCCTTGGCTTCCCAACCTTTTTCTTCTTCTGTCGTGTTTGTATCTTCTGCGAAGAGCGGGAAGGGAACGGTCTATTCACCTCTTTGATCGGGTGTTTGCACTCCAGGAGCATTGAAACCAAAATGAAGGTTTTGTCCAAATACGTTGTTGGAGAGTTCTTCAAGCTTTTGGTGCTCTGCGAGGCTATTTTCCTGTTTTTGTATCTTATGATCGATTTTCTTCAGAGAATCGACAACTTCATCGAGGCTCATGCGGCAAAAGGCACCATGTTTTTGTACTTCCTGTACAAAGCCCCTTTAATCGGCGTTCAAATGCTGGCGCCGGCGACTTTGATCGCCGTGATCATTCTCTTTTCCTCGATGAAGAAAAGGAATGAGATCACGGCCGTAAAAGCCTGCGGCTTGAGTACTTTCAGCCTCTCGCAGAAGATTGTGGTAACCTCTTTTTTTCTCGGCCTTGCGGTGTTCTTGTTTGGTGAAACCATTGTCCCGTACACGAGTTATCGAAGCAACAAAATCTGGAATATAGACGTGGAAAAGCAAGACCCGGGTTTGTTTTACGGAAGCTACCAAATCTGGTACAAGGGCGCAAATTCCATCTACTGGATTCGGCATTTTAACTTCAAGAAAAAAAGGATGCAAAGGCCAACCTTCTATTTCTTCGACAAGGACTTTAAGTTGACAAAGAAGATTGACGGCGAGACGGGTATTTGGGAGGAAGGCCGCTGGCAAATTGAAAGCGGGGTAATTCAACAGAGAAAAGCTGACGGGAGTTATGAGCTCAAACGATTCGAGAGTCAGGCCCTTGACATTGAAGAAAGCCCTGAAGCCTTTGTCAAAGGGGAAAAGAAACCCGAGGAAATGAGCTACTGGCAGCTCAAGCACTATGCCGTGAACGTTAAAGAAGAAGGTTACGACAACACGCGGTACCTCGTGGACATGAATATTAAAACAGCCCTTCCATTTGTGTGCCTGGTTCTGGCTCTCATCGGAATTCCCATTGCTCTGGGTGTGAAGAGGGGGGGCACGCCTCTGGCTATCTCTGTCGGTATGGCGGCCTGCTTTGGCTATATTCTTATCCTTGGTTTTTCCAGGTCTCTTGGGTTGTCCGGGGTTCTGCCCCCTCTTCTTTCAGCTTGGCTCGCCAATTTGGTCTTCTTGCTTCTTGGCATTTACTTGACCATCCACGTGAGAACCTAGCGAATGTTCGCCTGTCATTTCAGCCGAGTTATTAAGCAGAGCAAAATATTGTTTCCATTTCTTCAGGTCATAGGGCTTTTCTTGCGTTCCAAGGCTCCCGGCCTGGTCTTTTCAGCAACTTATCTGTGGGGGAGTTTTGCCCCCTCCGCATTCTCCGCCTGCGGCAGAGCTGCGGCTTCCCCCACAGATAAGTCGCGAAAAGGACGGCGGCCTCCCACCAGTCACTTCAGAAAAGCCCCATGACCCTCGTCTTCTTGACATTACATGTAAACAATTTCGTGCTCCGAGTAGTAAAAGGTATTAGGTGTAGAGTAAATTGGTGTTCCCTTTCTTTGCCTTATGCCTTAAGCCACAATGAAATTGCACTGATCATTCTGTGACGCCCGAGTTTTTTTGAGTCTCTTTGCTTCTCATAAGCCAGACTGGATATGTTTGACACAAAGCCCATTCGCATTCTCAGAGTCATCGCCCGCCTCAATATAGGCGGACCGGCCATCCAGGCTATTACCCTGAGCGAACATTTTTCAGGCGGCATGTATAGGAGCCTTTTGGCGTGCGGACAGGTGAGCCCGCACGAGGGCGATATGTCCTACCTTGCATCCGCAAAAGGTATCCAGCCTGTTTTGCTTTCAGAACTGGGAAGAGACATATCGCCCCTCGATGACCTCTTTTCATTGAAGAAGCTCGCGGAGCTCATCCGGGTCTTCAAACCCCATATCATTCACAGCCACACCGCGAAAGCCGGGACTCTGGGGCGCCTGGCCGGCTGGCTTCGTAACATGCACTTGTCCGGGTCGGATAAAATCCGGCTCGTCCACACCTTCCATGGCCATGTTTTTCACAGTTATTTCGGTGCCGTCAAAACACGGGCCTTTATTCAGATTGAGAGAAGGCTGGCCTCTTTTACAGACAGAATTGTTGTGGTCAGCTCGCTCCAGAAAGACGATATCTGTGGGAGATACCGGATTGCCGGGCCTGAAAAAGTGAGAATTATACCTCTGGGCTTTGACCTCTCCGGGATCAGATATCCTGAGAATGGCCGAGATGCCTTACGGCAGAGGTATTTCCCCTCCATCTCAGGAGAGGTGACCTTGGTAGGCATCATCGGTCGATTAACGGCCGTGAAGAACCACCGCATGTTCCTGGAGACCGCCAAGTTCTTGAAAGATGAAGGCAAAGGCCGTGTTTTCAAGTTTCTCATCGTGGGAGACGGTGAGCTCAAACACCCGTTAATGCGCCTTGCCTCGGAACTGGGTCTGGAGGGCTCTGTTTCTTTTTCCGGCTGGCAGAAGGATATGTCCGCTGTTTACAATGCCCTGGATGTCGTGGCTCTCACGTCTTTGAACGAGGGCACTCCGGTAACGCTGATTGAAGCCATGGCAGCCGGGAAACCTGTTGTGGCGACGGATGTGGGAGGTGTTCGCGACCTGCTGGGGGCCGTTGACAACAGAGACCCGGGAGAATATAAATTGGCCGAAAACGGAGTGCTTATACCGTCTGGAGAGGGGAAAGTGCTAGGTAAAGCTCTGTGCTTTATCCGGGAGAACAGGGATGCCTCCAAAACCGTGGCAAATCGGGCACGGCAATTCGTGTTGAGCCGGTTTTCTCAGGAAAGGATGTTCAAAGATCACGACAGCTTGTATCGCGAGCTGGTTGGCATATCATGACTTGCGGTGATTGCCGCACCCAAGCAGGTTCAAGGAAATGCCTGCAAAAATGAAGAGCCCATGTCTGTGTACGTCTATTTAATACCCTTTGCGGGAGCTTTCTTGTTGGCCCTGGCTGTGACGCCCCTGGTCAGGAAGATCGCCCTGGCCTCAGGACAGGTGGCGGTTCCCAGGGACACGCGCTGGCATAAGAAAGAGACAGCTCTTCTCGGAGGGGCGGCCATATTTGCCCCGACCCTAGCTGCATGGCTCTTGACGCCCCGTTTCACGAATCTCCCCAGCCTGCCTATCTCCTATCTCCCCATGATTCTCTGTGCTTCGGCGATCTTTCTTTTGGGGTTGGCGGATGACATTCTCAGCATGGACCCGCAGCACAAACTGGCTGGGCAGATCGTGATTACATCGGTCCTGGTTTTTTCGGGCGTCAACCTTGACTGGACGGCTTCCAAGACGCTGAACCTGGTTCTATCCATCATCTGGGTCGTGGGGATCACAAATGCATTCAACCTCCTGGACAATATGGACGGCCTGTCCGCAGGGGTTGCTTTTATTGCGGGAGTTTTTGTTTTTCTGACCCAGTTCCTGAGTGATGGAACAGGCGGTCAACAAGGACCTCTTCTCTTGATGACCGCCGCTTACCTGGGATCTGTTCTGGGTTTTCTCGTGTACAATTTTAACCCTGCGTCCATTTTCATGGGTGACGCAGGCAGTCTTTTGATCGGTTTTGTCATGGCCTGTCTGACCATTCTTGCGGGTACTGAAAAATCTACGGGCGGAAGCATAGGCCACGTCCTGTCGGTTATGGCCAGTCCTATTTTGATCGTATTTATACCCATACTGGACACAGGATTCGTGAGCCTTATGCGCAAACTTTTTGGTCGGCCCATATCGC
>JARRRH010000290.1:0-4134 GCA_037380925.1 Deltaproteobacteria bacterium
TATGGGCTCGCGGCCAGATTGCTGTCGACCGCAAGCGCGTCTTCTTAGATCCATATTAACCCATCGACTCTACAGGTCATTCCGGTCCAAAAACGGTTTCGCGATGTTGCAGGGGCATGGGGATCCGATCCCCATGCCCCTGCCTTGGCGATGCTAAAAAAGGGACTTGTATTCCGAGTAAAATCACCCATTGTGTAAAAACAAACACTTATGCAACTAAAATGCTCATTTTAAAATTATTTTGGACACCAGTGTCTACAGGTGATAATTGAAAAGGTTCTACCGCGGCGTGCGAGATGAGTGCAAGTCAGATTCAGAAGAAGCCGGAGGGTGGTCCGAACGAACGCTTTTGAACCACGCCAACCAGCTAAAGGAGACCAGGAGGTAAGCTATGAAGACCATCAAAGTGAAGGACATGATGGTTCTTATTAAGGAATACGCGACTGTCAACGAGGATGACAATCTGTACCAGGCGGTTTTGGCGTTGGAAGAAGCCCAGCAGCGTTTCAGCCGGGACCGTTATAAACACAGGGCCGTCCTCGTTTACGGGGCGAACAACAAAGTGGTGGGGAAATTGAGCCAGTTAGATGTGATCAGAGGACTGGAATCCGGCTACAGAAAGATCGGTGATCTTCGAGGTGTAGAACACAGCGGGTTCAGCTCCGAGCTCATCAGATCGATGATTGCAAGATACAGCCTCTGGCAACAGCCTCTCGAAGACATCTGCAGAAGGGCCCCCCATATCAAAGTGAAGAGCATCATGTACAGTCCCACAGAGGGGGAGTATGTGGATCAAGAGGAAACCCTTGACCAAGCCATCCACCAATTGGTAATGGGTCGTCATCAGTCCCTTCTGGTGACCAAGGGTGAAGAAATCGTAGGTATTCTGCGCCTCACCGATGTGTTTGCGGAGATTTGCAGCGTCATCAAAACGTGCCGGGCGTAGTTTCGCGGAGGGGAGACGGTTTTCTATGAACATAAAAGAAGCCATCATGGCATTTTCACAAAGTGAAAAGATCAAAGCAGGCCTCATTTGGGCCGCACAAGCCCTCGAGCTCTTCCAGGGACTGTCGGAGGAGGAAAGACGGGGAAGCGAAAAGATAATCACCGCTTTGCTCCATATGATCGGTCATGAAATCAGCTTGGCCCGGAGTTTAGCGCCCCATGAGGCGTGGAACGCGGTAGAGCCCCCTATTCAGAAAGCCTTAACCATGATTCAGTCAGGTGTCGGCCATGAAGCCGTCACCCATCTGTCCAAGTCTCTGAGCAATGTGACAAACATCGGCCAACAATCCATGTCCTTGCTCAAACAGGAAAGACTGCTCTAGTATTTTCGTAGTGTTCGCCAAACCGGGTGGAGGTGTTGCAGGGTGGACTACAAGGCCGGGTGGTTGGTGACACCCGGAAAGGCAGGGGATAAGGACTGTGGATGAACGCAGTATCAGAGAGTTTCTGGAGCAATTGCGAACAGGGCAAATCACTACTGATGAGGCTGTGCGGAGGCTGAAGGACCTTCCTTTTGAGGATATCGAGGTGGCCTGTATCGACCACCACCGAAGCCTTAGGCGAGGCCATCCGGAAGTCGTATTGGGGGAGAGGAAAGAGGTGCCCGATATTTTGGCTATCATGGGAAGCATGATGGAAAAAGGCGAAAACATCCTCATAACCCGGCTTTCCCCAGAGAAAGCGAGGGAGATCAGGGTGCGATATCCAGAGGGCAATTACCACGAAAGGGGCAGGGTTCTGACCCTCGGTCAGCAACCTGTCAACATGCAGGGGCGGGGGACCATACTGGTAGTAAGCGCCGGGACTTCGGACATTCCTGTAGCGGAGGAGGCTGCTGTAACCGCCCGCTTCATGGGTAACACGGTGGACACCCTTTATGACGTGGGCATCTCAGGGCTTCACAGGGTGCTGGGACACAGAGAACAGCTTCTCAAAGCCACCGTTGTCATTGTGGTGGCAGGCATGGAAGGGGCTCTTCCCAGTGTGGTGGGCGGACTGGTGGACAAGCCGGTCATCGCTGTACCGACCAGTGTGGGATACGGGGCAAGCTTTCAAGGGATTGCAGCACTGCTGGGAATGCTGAATTCGTGTGCCTCGGGTGTGACCGTGGTGAATATCGACAACGGGTTCGGCGCGGGATATGCTGCGAGCCTCATGAACCGTTTGTCGCCGGAATCACCGGGAAACGTCGATCCATAAGATCGCGGACCCATCAGCCATGCCTGCGGATCTCCAGGGCCCGCTGCTTCAGCTTTGGAAAGTTGGCTTTCCGACCTTCGTCCCAACAAGGTAAGAGCGTGTTGTTGTGGAACAACGGTTCAGAGGAAAGGTCATACGCGGAATGTTCTACCGCTTTCCGCCAAAGGGCCGTATAAGGGATAGGAGAATATTCGGCGAGATGAGGGGTTGCTCCCCTGTGTCCCACAAATTCTATTGCTTCCAAGACGGATTCAACGGATTGTCCGGGTAGCCCGACCAAGAGATAAGCGCCTATGTCTCTTTCGGCGAACCCGGCTTTTCGGAGATTTGTGACCGCCCTGTCGAAGTCTCCTTCCGAGACTTTGTTGTCCAAATCTTGGTGCATCTCCATATCTGCTGTTTCCAGGCCGAGTCGAATGGTACGGAAGCCGGAGCGGTGCAAAAGCCGGGCTATTTCGACGGTGATTTCTCTGACGTGGAGGGCGTTCGGGGTATGAAACCGCACCGGGAGACCTTGCTTAATGATCCCTTCCAAGAGCACAGCCGCGTGAGTTTCTGCGCGAAAGAGAAAGGCATCATCATAGAAAGCATAGTCCTGGACGCCGTACTCTCTATGCCAGTAAAGAATTTCTTCCAAAACGTGAAGAGGGTCTCGGGTGAAGTGGCGGGGGTGGGTTACAGGTGTTGCGCAATAGCGGCAGTGGTAGGGACACCCCACGGAGGTCAGCAGGGCCACGCAGGGCACCCCGTGAAGAAGATCGAAGGCGGGATAAGGGAGGCTGTCCAGGGTGGGCGCCTGTGCTCCATCTTTCATGCCGTGTTTCTCCAGGACATGGACAATTTTGTTCATGGCCTGCAGACCGCTGTCCCTTATAATTCTATCCGCACCTGATGTTTGGCGCGCATGGTCTTCGCAGAGGCGAGCATAGAGACCGCCCAGAATGACCGGTGCATGGGGGTGAATCGCTTTTGCGAGCCCTATGGCTTCCTGAACACCCGGATACCAATAGGTCATAGCGGATGTGACCAGGGTGGCAGCCGGCTTCCGGATGTTGCGCAACGCCCTCACAAAGGACTCCCGGGAGATGCCGTATCGGCTGTAAGTGCGCGGAATGTGTCGGAGCGGAGAAGGTTTGGCTACGGGCTCTTTTGAGAACTTCCCGGTTCCGTAAGCGCGTCTTACGGGGAATTGTTTATCTGCTTCCAGACGACCGCCGTGGAGGCAGTCGATGAGGTGGACATGAAATCCCTGTTGACGCAAGTATCCGGCAATATAGAGGAGGCCTAAGGGCTTAGACCAGAGATCGTAGGCCGCAAAGTCATAGATCCAAGGGTTGATCAAAATCAGGGCAGAGGACATGGAAAAGCCTTTCGCGAATTCTTTAGGTGCCTGACCTATGGTATTGTTCAAAACTGTTTACATAGGCGCATGAAGGGATCTCCGACACGAGGCTCGATAAAGGAAAGGGCTGGGGCCTTTTCTGCAGTGACTGGTGGGAGGGCGCCGTCTTTTCACCACTTATCTATGGGGGAAACCGCAGCCCGGTCGTCACCAAGGTTCTCGACGACATTTAGAATCCCTGTCCTGCCTCTATTGGTGAGGACCGGGAATGCGGAGGGGGCAAAGCTCCCCCGTGGATAAGTGGTCAGAAAAGACCAGCCCGGGAGCCCTTGGAACGGAAGAAAAGGTGCCAGTCCTTTCCCGGGATGGTTGGTCATTCAAACAGTTTTAAACGTTCCTAGCTCATTATAATACCGCTATGGGTGGGGTAAAGGCGAAATTGGCGGGGACGGTTAGGGAGAGGTAAACTATGCGAGCTGTGGTTCAAAGGGTGAAAGAAGCGAGAGTGGATCTTCGGGGCAATACCGTGGGACAAATAGAACAGGGCTTTCTTGTGTTTTTAGGCGTTGGACAGGGTGATTCAGACA
>JARRRH010000291.1:0-4133 GCA_037380925.1 Deltaproteobacteria bacterium
CCAACCACAATACCTTCGGCGCCAGAGCCGCTATCCGAGAGGTGGCTAAAGTCTTCGGATTGACGGAACAAGAAATCGGCCGGGTTACGGACAAGGTGGGTTTTCACTGGCACCTGGGAAGTGGCTGGAGAGACCTTCCCCGTCATCCCAAGATGCGAGGCATCCAGTTCAAGAAACCCTGGGATGAGATCTTGTCTGCCGCCGTTCAGCTCGAAGCACACTTCAACCACCTCTCTACCCACTGTGGGGGCCTGGTGGTGGTTCCCGACGAGATACGGCGGTACTGCCCGGTGGAAATCTCTGCCAGCGGAGTTCAGGTGCTTCAGTGGGAAAAGGATTCCGTGGAGGATGCGGGCCTGGTCAAAATAGATATCTTAGGGAACCGAAGCTTGGCTGTCATTCGCGACGCTTTGGCATTGGTGGAAAAAAACACCGGCCGCCTCATCGACTACGCCCAACTCAACCCCATCAATGATCCCCAAACAGTGAAAATGTTCTACGAGGGGAATACCTTTGGGGTGTTCTACTTTGAGAGCCCTGCTACAAGGCAAACGCTGAAAAAAGTGAGCTCCCGCTTCACCTTCGAACAGTACCTCGAATTGGACCACTTTCTTTTGAACGTGGTGGTTACCTCCATCATCCGGCCCGCTTCCAACCAAAGCATTCACACGTGGGTTTCCAGGCTCCACGGAGAGCCATGGGAACCGCCTCACCCGTTACTTCGACCCGCCTTGGAAGAGACCCTGGGAGTCATGGTCTTTCAAGAACAATTGAGCCAGGCCGCTATTCACCTGGCAGGTTTTGATCCGGCTGAAGCCGATACCCTCAGAAAAGTGGTGAACAAAAAACACAAAAGAAAAAAACTCCGGGACTTTTACCGTCGATTCGTCCAGGGCGCACAACAGAGGGGCGTGAACCCGGAAGTCATCGACACCGTGTGGGACATGATCATGGGCTTTGAAGGATACAGCTTCTGCAAACCCCACTCAGCCAGTTACACTCTGGTGGCCTACAAGTCCGCCTTTTTGAGAGCCCACTACCCGGCAGAATTCATGGCTTCCGTCATATCCAACGGCGGCGGGTATTACGCCACTTTTGGTTATCTGTCTGAAGCCAAACGCATGGGGCTCCAAGTCCTCCCCCCGGATATTAACGAGAGTGAGATCAAGTATACGGGCAAAAACAGAGAGATCCGGGTCGGCTTGATGCAGTTGATGGACCTCTCCCAGGAGGCCAAAGAAGCGATCCTCGATGAGCGGACCAAGAACGGGCCTTTCTCCTCATGTCAAAATTTCATAAACCGAACCGCCGCCGCCCATGTTCATCTCCAGGACCTTCGCATCTTGATCAAAGCGGGCTGCTTTGACAGCATTGCTCACAGCACCAACCGGGCCGCCCTCATGTGGCAGGCTCTTCGCTTCTTCGATCAAGATACGACGGCAACACAGGCCCTTCTTTTTGAAACAAATCCCACCCCTTCCGTTGCAGATCCCCCGACACATTTCCCTTCCCCTTATCCAAAACACCTGATGCTGAAACACGAAAAGGAAACCTTGGGCTTCCTCCTTTCCGTTCACCCTCTTGACCGGTACAAGGACACTTTGGAAAGGCTGGTTTATGTCAAAGCTTGCGATCTTCACGCCCATGTGGGAGAACACGTTACCACGGTCGGGTGGCAGATTACCGGAAAAACGGTCCATACCGTCCATGGGGATGCCATGAAATTTGTGTCCTTTGAAGACCAGACCGGCATTTATGAAACGGTTCTTTTTCCCAAAGTGTATAACCAATGCTGCCATATGCTGAATGCAAGCCGGCCCTATGTCTTGAAAGGAAAAGTGGAAGAGGCTTTTGACGCCATCACCCTGACGGTACACTGGATCGACTTTCTGGACAGGCACAAACAAACGAATGTTTTCGGCAGAAGGTCAAGGAAGCCGTTCAGATTCCGTGTAATTTAGCTTCTCCACAGATGCGACTTTCCGGTTGCCATCCAGAGCCAAACCTCTTATACTCCGTCTGCAAAAACGAAGAAGGGAGGATCCATGAGCCGCTATTTCCTGATGGGAGCAGACGAAAAAGTCCTTTTTGACCTTCCGAAAAAATGGGCGGTCCTGACAAATGCCGTGCTGGAGGCGGAGGAGGTACGCCAAACCATCCCTGAAATGGTCGCGAATGCTATAGGGAATCCAATTGGCACTTCTCCGCTGAAGAGCCTCATGAAACCCACCGACAGGGTCACCGTTATTCTGGATGATATGACAAGGCCGACTCCGAAAAGAGAAATCCTCACCTGTCTTCTTGACCACTTCAAGGCCTTCGGTGTTCCCATGGATCGGATCCAAGTTCTTATCGGTCTGGGTACCCATCGGCCGCTTGGTGACGAGGAAATTGAGAAGGTCTTTGGAAAGGATATTTGTCGTAATATTCGCTTCACAAATCATGACTGTCGATCCAGCCAACTGGTCCCTGTGGGGAGATTGCCCCATGCAGGGGAGGTTCGCATACATCCGCTGGTGGCAAAG
Organism: Deltaproteobacteria bacterium; assembly: GCA_037380925.1. GTDB lineage: Bacteria > Desulfobacterota > DSM-4660 > Desulfatiglandales > HGW-15 > JARRRH01. The sequence goes on from JARRRH010000291.1 coordinate 2,526, forward strand.
GCAGATTTTCGCATGGCGATCGGCTCCATCATTCCACACCCCTTCAACGGGTTTGGTGGGGGCGCGAAAATCATCTTTCCGGGGGTCGCCAATTATGAGGCGATTCGGGATCACCACACAGCCTTAATGATCGCTGACGGCGTTCAGCTGGGAAACCTTCGTTCCAACCCCTTCCATGACGAGGTGAGCGAGGCCGCCCGATTGGCGAAGCTCGATTTTATTGTCAACGCTGTTTACGATTCAAAAGAACGGGTCAAAGCGATAGTGGCCGGACATTTCGAGAAGGCTTATTCAGCGGGAGCAGAGATGTGCCTCCATGAATGCGGGGTCAAGTTCAATGATGGTGCGGACGTCACATTGGCTTCCACGTTTCCCTACACTGAGGGTCCTCAATTAATGAAGCCGCTCGGTCCCGCCACAGCAGTCACCAAGAAGGGGGGCACGGTGATCCTTTATGCAAGCGCCATCCGAGGGGGGCGCCTACCGGAGCCCCTTCTCGAATCCTTTGACAAGGCTTTTTCCCTGTGCGGGAAAGACTGCAAGCAACTGGTACTGGACTCCCTGCGACATAAGACCGTGATCGTGCCCGATGCGCCCATGGACTTCAACTGTGCCTTGGACCACACATTGCTCCTTATGAGCCGGATCAACGTGGTCTTGGTCGCCAAGGACGCTGACGAAGGGCAGGCTGCGCGCCTAGGGTTCAGTTTTGCGGATTCCTTAGATGAAGCTATTGCAAAGGTCTCAAAGGACATCCCGGATGCCACGGTGAACATATTGCCTTCGGGGGGGTTGATCATTCCTGTGGTAAATAAAGAAATGGCTTTTGAGTGGTAATGTCGCTTTATCTGACGGCTCGCGCGAAAACACTTAAGAAAAATCTTTGGACACAAGCTTTGCAAAACATTGCATGGAAGGACGCTTCTCGGGAAGGATTAAAGGAATATCGTTCCCACGTTGACACTTGCCTTCAAGTCCACTTCGATCGTTTTTTCCTCACACCCCCGGCACCTAATCTCCAGAATGTATATTCCGCTGTTTTCCTCAAGACCATCGAATTTGAAATCACCGAAGGTGTCCGCCACCGTTTCTTGGATCTTCTTTGAGCCTTGCATCAGGGTCACCCTTGCGCCAACCCCACAATCCGTGACTTCGTCTTTCTCCATGGCGACACTCCCCCCGATGAAGCATTGGGCGAATCGGTAAAGATTCCTGTAGTACACCCGGGGTTCTGTTCCATATTCCGGGTGAAGACGCGTCAGTTCCTCGGAATTTACAATGTGCATCATTTCGTCGTCTTCAACCTTAAGGGCGAGCAGTGCACCGGTCGGGCACGATTGCACGCACCTTGGCTCACGCCATCCCTCGTCCAGCAGGTGAGCACAAAAGGTGCACTTCTGAGGAACATTCTTTTCTTCGTTCCACCAGATCGCCCCGTAGGGACAGGCTTTGACAAGGTCCTTCTGCCCCTTGGCCTTGACCGGATCGATGATCACGATACCGTCTTCTCTTTTGTAAATCGCCCCACCCTTTGCCGCCTTCATGCACGGCGCATCATCGCAGTGCATGCAAGGGGTGGGCCGATAGGCGACATCTATGAGGGGGAAC
>JARRRH010000292.1:0-4127 GCA_037380925.1 Deltaproteobacteria bacterium
ACGTGGCCGGAGGTTAGCATGATCAGAACGGTCGAGCAATATCTTGAGAGCTTAAGGGACGGAAGAGTCTTGTACTGCCTGGGTGAGAGAGTGAGAGATGTCGCATCACACCCCCTTTTGCGAAATGTTATTCGCAGTGCGTCCATGGACTACTTTTTCCCAAACGAACCGAGGTATCGTGACCTCTTTGTGGCGGAGAATGAAGACGGCGAGGAGGTGAACGCCCTTTTTGTCTCGCCCAAAAGCCCTGAAGATCTCTTAAAGCGCAGAGAGATTTTTCTGACTACCTGGCGAACAGGAGGTGGAACGCAACTCCATTGCATGGGTATCGACGCTTTGGAAGCTTCAAGGGTTGTGGCGGATAGAATGGACAATCGTTTGGGAACGCAGTATGTCGAGCGGGTGGAATCCTATCGAAAATATCTCCAAAAAAACGATCTGGGAATCACGGGTGCCATGACGGATGTAAAAGGCGACAGGAGCCTTCGCCCCTCAAAACAGGAAACGCACCAGGACTACTATGTCCGGGTCGTGGATCGGCAGAAGGAAGGCATTGTCGTCCGGGGAGCAAAGATGCACATCAGCTCCACACCCGGCGCCAACGAGATCATCGTGATGCCCTGCCGGGCCCACGGAGAGGAGGATAAGGATTATGCCGTGGTTTTCGCAACGCCCCTTAACGCCCAAGGCGTCACAATCATTGCATCAGAGCCCCCTATGAGAGAAACAGGTGATGCCGCTCTTTGGGATTATCCGGTCAGTGCCGCTTCGGGACACGGCGCCTCTGAATGCATGATCGTCTTTGAAAATGTATTCGTGCCATGGGAGCGGGTTTTTATGTGCGGGGAGTGGGAGTTTTCAAGGGACGTGACTTACACTTTTGCAACTTTTCATCGACTCTTCGGCGTTTGCCGGATGACCACGGAACTCGAAATTTTGGCGGGCGTTGCCTCTCTCGTGGCGGAGTACAACGGAATTGAGAAAGTCTCCCATGTGAGAGACAAGCTGGCCTGGCTTGCCATGTACGCCGAAGTGGTCAACGTCATCGGCAAGGCATCCTGCATGGATTGTGAAAAGCAGAAAGATTCGGATGTCGTAAGCCCCAACATGGTTTACACAAATACGGCAAAATATCTGTTCGCGGATAACTACCACCAGGCTGTGAAGACGGCCCAGGACATTTGTGGCGGCATTGCTGATACGATCCCCGCCTACGGTGACTGGAGCAATCCGGAGACCCGGCCCTTATTGGAGAAGTACCTGAGCGGAAAAGCCGGTGTACCCACAGAACATCGGCTAAAGGCTATACGGTTATTGAAGGATGTCACGAATACCCATTTCCTGGTTGGAAGCATTCATGGAGAAGGATCGTTGGCTGCCCAGAGAATGTTTGTTTACGCCGGGGCTGATTGGGGCAAGTTCAAAGCTGCGGCCAAGAGGGCTGCAGGTATTCCTGGATGGGAAAAGAATCCCATCTATGGTCCGTTGCCGGCCTACCCTTCCTGTATTTCTTCGAAGATGAAGTCTGTGGACAATTCCTATAAATTATAGCTTAGCATTAACGCAAGAATCACTCCACAATTTTGACGGCACTTTGGAATCCCGGCGCAACCTTTTTCAGCCGGATGGGGCAACATAAGCTGTTTCCGAACTACTTTCTCATGGAGGAGCTCATGGACACTGCAAGGCAGAGAATCAGCGTTCAGATTTCCACAGAAGAATTACAACGCCGATGGGATGCAGTCCGGCAAGCCATGGAGGCGGAAAGAATTGACGTCCTGATCATGCAAAACAACAATCAGTTTCTGGGCGGGTATGTGAAGTGGTTCACGGATATTCCAGCCTTTAACGGATATCCGACGACCGTGGTTTTTCCCCGGGATGATGGCATGACGGTGATCAACATGGGCCCCAGGATGGACCCCGAATCTCTCCTCACGGACCTGAGCACCAAGGAGTGGGCCCTGCGCGGGGTCAAAAATCGTTTCACGGCGCCTTATTTTCCGGTCCTTCATTACAGCAAAACATATGATGCGGAGCTTGTGGTAGACCTTCTGGAACCCATGAAAGACTGCACGGTCGGTTTTGTCGGGCCCGGTCATATTCCAGCCCCCTTCCACGGGTTTATCGAAGCCCGCCTCATCGCCGCCCGCTTCAAGGACGCCACGGATCTGGTGGACCACATCAAAGCCGTCAAAAGCGAAGAGGAAATCGCACTGATCAGAAATACGGCCGCCATGCAGGACACAGCCTTTGAAGAGGCCCTGAAGGCGATTAAACCCGGAATGAGGGATTTCGAGATCATGGCCCTGGTCCAATACACGGTGCAGAAACTCGGCAGCGAACAACAGCTCATTATGGCCGCCTCAGCGCCCATGGGGACGCCCTGTCCCATGCTGAAAAGACATTTCATGAATCGCCGGATCCAGGCCGGAGATCAGTTCACCCTCATGATCGAGGTCAACGGCCCTGGGGGTCTCTACACAGAGCTGGGCCGTACGTGCGTGCTCGGTAGAGCCTCCGATGAGCTGCACCAGGCCTGTGAGGTCGCGAAAGAAGCCCAGCAGGTGACCTTGAGACTCCTGAAGCCCGGCGCGGATCCCAAAGACTTGCTCGCCGCGAACAACGAATTTCTCAGAAAAAGGGGGTTTCCGGAAGAAAGACGGCTCTTTGCCCACGGGCAGGGTTACGACCTGGTCGAACGGCCGGCGATTCGGGACGACGAACCCATGAAGATTCGGAAGAGCATGAACATCACGGTTCACCCCATTGTGGCGTCCCCAACGGCCTTTGCCTGGATCTGCGACAATTACCTGATCGGAGAACAGGGACCCGGTGAGTGTATTCACAGGACCCCAAAAAAGATCTTTGAGCTGGAGGTCTAGAAGGAGACAGGCTTCTGAGTTCGCTAATTGGACTTCCCTGTTCCAGCATGGCAGCGAAGGGATCGGGGAAATCATCCTCGGAAGAAAGCCTCTTCGCAAGTTCCTGTTTCCGTCAGTATCCGGCAATGACAGGGCTTTCCATTAAGCCGAGCCCTTCAATGCTTATCTTTACCTTGTCGCCGGGCTTAAGATATACACCCCGGGCATGCCCGACACCGGATGGCGTGCCGGTAGCGATAACATCCCCAGGCAGGAGGGTTAGGAATTCACTGAGATACTCGACTTGCTCAGGGATGGTAAAGAGCATTTGACGACTGGAGGCATTTTGCATGAGTTCATCGTTAACCCAGAGCTGTATGGTCAGGTCGTGAGGATCGCTTATGAACTCAACAGGCGTTATCCAAGGACCCATAGGTGCCGATGTGTCGAATGATTTGCCCCCCAGCCAGTCAAACTTGAAATGCCAGTCCTTTCTAAAATTCCTGGCACGATCAGACACATCATTGAAAATGACGAAGCCCGCTATATGTTCCGTCGCCTTTGATGCTTTCACCTTTTTGCATTTCCGACCGATCACCACGCCGATCTCCGCCTCCCAGTCCACTTTGGCCTCCGGGTAAGGGATTTGGATGCATTCGTTCGGGCCGATGACCGTTTGTCTCGGCAACTTGCTAAAGAAATAGGGCCTCGCCTGCGCCTTGTCCGGCACGCTTTCGTCCTTCATCTCGCTACTGTGCTCCAAGTAATTTGCAGCGGCGCAGTAAATGTTGGGCGGATACAGGATGGGGGCCGCAAGTTCGGCATCGGATAACCGCCCTACAAGGGCAGAGGCAAACGCGCTACTGTCCGCCGCCATCTCTCTAAGCACGGGCAACATTTCTTGCCAGTTTTCCAGAATGGACAGAACTGACGTTGCTCCGCATTTTCCGTTTGTCCCTTGCCGGGCACCAAGGGCGGAATCAATATCGATCACACGCTGGCTCTCGACTAAAAGCCCGGCACGGGGAGTTCCCTCTTTACCGATGTAACTGAGTAATTTGAATTCCACGGCATACTCTCCATCTCTTCTTGGCCAGTTATTTAACGGCCCCTGGATGTTCGAAAAACGTGGAGCCCGCCAGACACAAAAATTTATTTTATATCACTTTAAAAGCTCGCATGCCAGACGCAAGTACATTTCAACTCCCTTTGGGAGGACGTCCTCTTTGAAATCAAACCTGCTGTTGTGAAGGGGAGCCGAAT
>JARRRH010000293.1:0-4121 GCA_037380925.1 Deltaproteobacteria bacterium
CTTGATCGACATCTGAGCGGTCGGCGTCGTCTTTGATACGGCGTTTTCCGGCCCCGAAGAAGGGTGACTCCTGACAGTAAAGAAATTCATTCCCGCCACCAGCAACCCCAGGACGCCCATGCATACCCAGACCATTCTCCAGCCTAAGGGCCCGATTATCAAAGGGATGATGATGCTCCAGAATGCAATACTGGCGGTGCTCCCGAGATCGACGATAGAAAGAGCGATGCCCCTTCGCTTCTCGCCGACCCATCGGAGAACGACGGTCACGACAGGCGCCCAGCAGGCGGAGTGCCCGATCCCAACAATGGCGAAAAAAAGGCTTGCCTGCAAAACCGTGGTGGAAAAAGACATGAGGCACGCCCCCATTCCGAGAAGGGCTACGAAGGCAGTGAGAATGACCCTCGCATGCCATCTGTCGACAAGGAGACCGAGAGCCGGTGAAAAGAGGGTGGCAGTGAAAAAATAGGATGAATAAATGACGCCGGCCTCGGTTTTGGAAATGGACAGGGAAGAAAGCATTTCAGGCAAAAGAAGCCCATAGCCATACCTGATGGTAAAGGCTGCAAAGACGGTGGAAAAACCTGCAATGATGATGGCGACAGCGCGACGGCCCATGTGGACGAACCTCCCGAACAGTGGTTTTCAAGAATCTGTAGAAAACGCTCAAGACCAGATTGTTCAAACGCTGTCTTTTTAGCAGGAGCATAGACGTAAATCAAGTGTTGTTGAACATCGACTTCTGGCGGACATCGGGCCGGTGCTGACTTGGTCAGGCAGATACGTTCGGTCTTTTTAATTCATGCTTTAGAGGAGAGGGCCGTATGAGGAGCCGGGGCAGGTGTTCCGGCCATCAACTACCAGTGTTTGGAACTGGGGAGGCGGTAGGCACTCAAGGCTTTCACATAGTTGGCTCTTTCAAAAGCGTCAGGGTTGGTCAGGGATTTATGGCTCATGATGCCTTTCAAATCACGAACTGAATCATAACCATGGCTTTCCATCCACTGGGACATTTCAGCCTTTATTCGTCCCACCATATCAATGCCCTCTTTGAGGAGCACTGAACACAACATGGTCACATCGGCACCGGCCATCAGCATCTTGATCGCGTCGCTCGCGCTGTGAATGCCGCTCGTGGCAGCCAGGGAGGCCTTTATTCTCCTGTGAAGGATAGCTATCCATCTCAACGGGAGTCGCGAGTCTGTAGAACTGCTCAGAAAGATTGAAGGTTCCGTCTGGAGACTATCCAGATTGATGTCGGGCTGATAAAACCTATTAAACAGGACCAGGGCATCGGCTCCAGCATCATCCAATCTTTTGGCCATATTGGCCATGGCCGTGAAAAAAGGACTGAGTTTCATGGCGACCGGAATGGAAACCGCGCTTTTCACTGTTTTCAAATTTTCTAAATACAAGCTTTCCACCTCCTGATCCGACATTTCAATGCGAGTAGGAACATAGTAAATATTGAGCTCCACAGCATCGGCCCCCGCCTCTTCCATTCTTGCTGCGTAAGAACTCCACCCTGTGTTGGAAATGCCGTTGAGACTGCCCATGATGGGAAGGGAAGTGGCTTCTTTGGCTCGCCGGATGTGCTCCAAGTACAAGTCGGGTTCAAGGCGGTAGTCTTCCATGGAGGGATAATAGGTTAAAGCTTCAGGAAAATGCTCGTCTCCTCGGGACAAGTAGTACTGGAGTTCCTTTTGTTCATGGATGATCTGCTCTTCAAAAAGAGAATACATGACCACAGCGGCTGCTCCGGCGTCTTCGAGCCTCTTGATATGGTCCAGATCCCTTGAAAGAGGTGATGCAGATGCCGCGAGCGGATTCTCCAGTCTAATCCCCATATAGTCCGTTGAAAGATCCATCATATCGTTCCTTTCCTTCAACCTTCCCTCAAAGAGGTGAGGTCCATGGATGCCAGGTGTTCGTAGATGCGCCATTTCATGTCGGCATCGGATTGGGCGAGGCGGATAAGGCGCTTTGCTTCATCGGGCTTACTCAAAGTGAGCATTTTGTACCGGGTCTCCTCGTACGCATAATCCTCGACGGGGATTTTCGGCGCTTTACAGTCCAGCTGAAGAGGGTTTTTGCCTTCTGAGGCCAGTTCGGGATTGTACCGATACAAGGGCCAGTGACCGCTCTCCACGGCGGCTTTCTGATGGGGAAAAGCCTCCGCAATGTAAGTTCCATGGGCGATGCAATGGCTGTAAGCAATGATCAGGGAGGGTCCATCATAGGACTCGGCCTCTACAAAGCTTCGTACCGTCTGAGCGTCGTTAGCGCCAATGGCGACCTGAGCCACATAAACATGGCGGTATGTCATAATCATTAAACCGAGATCTTTTTTGGCAGTGGGTTTGCCCCCGGCGCAGAACTTTGCAACCGCTGCGCGGGGAGTGGCTTTGGACATTTGACCGCCTGTGTTGGAGTACACTTCCGTGTCCAGCACCAGGACGTTGATATTTCGTTCCGAAGCCAAAATATGGTCCAAACCGCCGTACCCGATGTCATAGGCCCAGCCGTCGCCTCCTATGCACCAGACGCTCTTCTTGACAAGATAATCGGCAAGGCTCAGCAGGCGCGAGGCGGTTGTGGAGGATAGATTTTTGAGCTGGTGAGTCAGTGTTTTTACCCTTTCCCTTTGAGCATTGATCTCCTTTTCATCGCCTTGCTTGGATTCCAGAATCTCCTGTACCAGCCCTTCCCCGAGATTTGGAGCAAGCCCTTTCAGCAGTTCCCGGGCAAAGGCGCTGTTTCTGTCCACAGCCAATCGCATACCGTAGCCGAACTCTCCGCAGTCCTCGAACAAAGAATTGGACCAGGCCGGACCCCGGCCTTCTTGGTTTTTTGCATAGGGCGTGGTAGGCAGGTTTCCCCCATAGATGGAACTGCATCCCGTTGCATTAGCGATGACGGCTCTGTCTCCGAAGAGCTGGGTCAGCAGTTTAATGTAAGGAGTTTCCCCGCATCCGGCACAGGCACCCGAGTATTCGAACAAGGGTCTCAACAATTGGGAACCTTTGACCGTGCCTATTTTAAGCTTGCTCCTGTCGTAGTCCGGCAAGCTCAGAAAGAACCGATAATTCTCTCGCTCCTTTTCCCGCAGAGGCGCTTGCGGCGCCATATTGATGGCTTTCAGTCCCGGCTGCTGCTTGTTTTTCGCCGGACAAACGCTGACACAGGAGCCGCATCCTGTGCAGTCCTCAGGGGCAACCTGGAGGGTGAATACAGAATCTTGAGAGAACTCCTTTCCCTTAGCCGGGGTCCATTTGAACGTGGCTGGGGCATTCTCGAGAAAGGATTTGGGGTAGACTTTCATGCGAATCGTTGCGTGGGGACAAATCATGGAGCACTTGCCGCACTGGATGCATACATTCTTGTCCCAAACAGGGATTTCCAGGGCAATGTTCCTCTTTTCCCATTTTGTGGTGTCCGTAGGAAAAGTGCCGTCGTCGGGCATGGCACTTACAGGAAGCCGGTCGCCGTGACCGGCCATCATTTCAGCCGTGACTTCTTTGATGAAGCGGGGGGCGTCTGCCGGAACGATGGCCGAAAGCTCTCTGTCCGAAGTCACCTGCTGGGGAACATCAACGGCATGGAGGTTTGCAAGCGTTTTGTCCACCGCATCAAAGTTCATTTTGACGATGTGCTCTCCCCGTCTCCCGTAAGTTTTCTCAATGGAGTGTTTGATCGCTTGTAACGCTTCTTCTTTGGGGAGGACGCCGGAGATGGCAAAAAAACAGGTTTGCATAATGGTATTGATCCGAACCCCCAAACCCGCTTCTTTTGCCACCTTGTAGGCATCGATAACGTAGAACTTCATTTTCTTTTTAAGGATTTGTTCCTGATACAGCCTCGGAAGAACGGACCACACATCCTCCGGTGGTTCCGGGGAGTTCAGTAAGAAGGTAGCGCCTTCTACAGCTTCAGACAGAATGTCGTATTTTTCCAAAAACACGGGCTGATGGCAGGCCACGAAATTCGGCCTGTTGACCAGATAGGTAGAATGAATCGGCTGGGGCCCGAAACGAAGATGAGATATGGTTTGAGAGCCTCTTGGTCTTGACGATTTTGTTGGGAAAGTTGTTGACACCACAGGAAAAAATGAGTTCTTTGAA
>JARRRH010000294.1:0-4093 GCA_037380925.1 Deltaproteobacteria bacterium
ATGAAACGACTTTTCGTGAGGCCGCCATACCGGGGCCTTGGTGTGGGGAGAGCTCTGGCGGAGAGAATCATCCATGAAGCAGCAGCCCGGGGCTACCTGCTGATGCGCCTGGACACCTTTGACTTTCTGGAAGAGGCGATGCGTCTTTACGAGTCACTCGGTTTCATGAGGACCGAACCGTACTATTCCAACCCACTCCCTGGTGTGGTATACTGGGAGATGGATTTGGGAGCCGGCACCGCGACCCAGAAACAACTTGAATAAGGAGATGCCTGTAGAGGGGGCGTCAGGGGGTGGTCTTCCAGCCCGCAACCGTACCTCCCGTGCTTTTGAAACGGCCGTTCGACAGGCTCACGGTCCTGAGCAACGTCGAAGGACCCCCTGTCCCTAATATCTATCCCCGGGCAGCCCCAGAGAATAGATTATCAAACACCCTACATCTTTTGGGCCCGCCCGCCTCGCCTAAGCGGCTCGCGATGGCGGGCGGGCCTGCAAGGTGCCCCTATTGACATTATGGGGGCGTCCCACATGCTCCGAGGAAATTTGGGTTGCGGGCCTGTAAGACCACCCCCCGACGGCCCCCCTGAAAATCCAACCTTGGCCGTTGCCTCTGTGGGAATTTCTGCAGGAATTTCTGGGAAGCGAGACGAGGAAGAAGGCTATTAATTCAAGAAAAGAAGGGAGATAAAACATGCCAGAATTTGCAAGCCCGTTTTCAGGACTGGCTAATGACCGGAAGCTGACCCACGAAGAGCTGGTCAGGGCAATCCGGTATATGGTCGCTGCCGAGTATGAGGCCGTTCAGCTCTATATGCAGTTGGCTGAGTCCATCGACAACGAACTGGCAAAGGAGGTTCTCAAAGACATTGCCGATGAAGAGCGGGTTCACGCCGGAGAATTTCTTCGCCTCTTGAGGCAGTTGTCCCCTGACGAAGAGAAGTTTTACCAAGAGGGGTACGAAGAAGTGGAAGAAATGATCCAGAAAATAACGAGGTGAGTTCTGTAACATGCGAAAATTCTTGATAAAAGTAAGGCATCGTGGTAATATTCTTATTTTCAGTAAGCCGCCTTTTCTGAGACCATAGGTTGATCGAGCGGAAAAAGAAGGGTGAATCTGCGTTGCCGCTGGTAGAAACGACTGTGCAGGTACAGGAGGACGTGGAATGGTTCGCGCAAAGGATGTGATGAGCAAAAGGGTGATGACCTTAAAGCCCGACTCTCGGGTCGTCGATGTAATCAGACTTCTGGCAGAGAACGAAGTCACAGGGGCACCTGTTGTTTCTGATGACATGCATTTATTGGGCATGGTAACAGAGAAGGACATATTGATGATGCTCCTTTATGATAAGAACATCAAAACAAAGACAGTGGCCGATTTGATGACCAAGGAGGTCATTTTCTTTACCGAAGAGGATGATCTTATGGAGATTTTCAAGGTTTTGGTGGAGAATAATTTTAGAAGGGTTCCTATTCTATCCAACGGGAAACTGACTGGGATTATCAGCAGGGGAGACATTATCCACTTCCTCTCTGAAAAAGCCAAGACCCAGCAATAAGGATGATGAATGGTTAGACGAACCATCCCGCCTTCGTTAGCCCCTTTCAGGACTTAAAAGAGCTTCTTTAGAGATCCCTCAACTTCAAAATTTCAATTCGGCTTCGTAGCCTCAAGACGGAACCGCAAGGGCTTCAACCTCAAAAAGCCTCAGCCAAAGGTTCCTTTCGTTCCTTTTTCCCTCAATTTCCAAAGAGAATCAAAGGATTGAGGCTTCGTCCCTGAGCACCCTGGGCCACCTGATGCTTCCCGCTCTGGGGCACGAGGGTTATTTCACGTCAGTTTCTTGGGCAACAAGGGTTTCATTAGCGCAAAATAAAGGGTTTTTTGCCCCCAAATGGGGGATTTACCCCATTTATTTTAGCCGGGCTCTATAGGATGTTGGGTTGAAGAGAGAAGGCCTTTTTAATCGGCTTTTCTTGGAAACGGAGAAGGGAACAGCCCTTATGGAAGAAGCGATGATAGTTCATTTGGATGATGATGCGATTCGGTTCACACCGGATGGAAGGGTGTCCATCATCGACGCCATACAGGCTCTGGGTGACCCCGTGAAGCCCCATCACGTTTGGAAAAGCTTGAAAGCGGCACATCCTGAAGTCTTGGCCTACTGCGAAGAATACGGTTTTGAGGAAGGGAGCAGCCTGCCTGTGACGGGCAGTGAAGGATGGGATAAGATTCTGACGCTGCTGCCCTATTACTTGTTGTATTCAGCTGCTCTTTAAGCCGTCCTGCTGAGGCGATTCAGAAAAGAGGCGCCGTCACCCTGGAGGGCACTGCGAGTGTGTGATCTCACCTTTATCGAGTATGACGATCTTACTCCGCGGGATGTCGTGGACGTGCTGCAGAGGGAGAAGCGCGTCATGTTCGGCACCGGTCACCCGAGCGCCTCCCTGAGGAGTGAAGGCCCCATGCTTCTTTTTTCCTTGCCACAGAAACGCAGGAGATCCCGCCAACTGCTCAGGGGATGGGGGAGACTGCTCAACCGCATGCGAACCTCCCTTCAGAAGGCATCCTGAAGTCCTTACCTGTATTAGCAAGTCGTAGCACTGGATGCTGGGACTTGCTTTTGAGGGCCATGAGGTCCTTCCAGGTGTTTCTCTCCAAAAAGCTTCCCGCCAGGTTTTGCTCCATTCCGGCTTCACCGGGCTTTCGAGGATAGTCACTCGTGTCCAAAATAACTTTGAAATGAGCTTTTTGGTTGCATAAGTGTTTGTTACACAAGGGGTGATTTTAGTTGCGATACAGACCCCCTTTTCCTGCATCGCCAAGGCAGGGGCATGGGGGTCAGACCCCCCCATACCCCTGCAACATCGCGAATCGTTTTTGGACAGGAATCGGGGATAGTCCAATTTCAAAGTAAAGTCCATTACGCAAGAAATGGAGTTGCGGATTTCAGGTTATCGTGCTATTAAAAACACCCAGCGCATCCCTGTTTCCGGACGGATGCGGCGCCCGTAATCGTTGCCGCAACGGCCGGAACGTGCTTTTGGGCAACGGGCCGGATCAACATAAGAGATACCATCACGAACAAGAGGAGAAAAGAGAGGCTTTTTGTATGGGTAACATCAGTTTTCTCAGGGGCGTTCCGGCCGAGGAAGCTTTGGCTGCCATAACGGACGTTGTTGCTCAGGGCTAAACGAGTGTCCTGAAGACCTATGGCCCGCAGTTACTGCAATACCAGACGCCGGACATTACGGATTTTAACGGATTTATCCCCTTAAAGAAAGCGCTGGCCCATCGATTCTTTCTCAGCGGTGGGGCTAACAAACGGGTGATATGCTTCAACGGGGGCATGGAAGTCTTTTCCTTGCTCCTGAAGTCTTTTCCCCGGGGCACCCGCGTCGCCATAGAGACGCTGACCTACGACCGTGCGTTGGCGGATGCGCTCCGCTATGAGCACGAGGTTGTCGGAATTCCTTTTGCGACTGACGGGATCGATTTGGATATGTTGGAGAAGGAACTGTCCAAAGGGGAGGTAAGACTCTTTTACAGAATCATTTATCATCAGAATCCCACTGGACTGGATTCGACAATGGAGAACATTGAGGCTGCTGCCCAAGTGTGCGCACGATACAATGCACTCTACGTGTGCGATATTGCTTACTACGAACTGCGATACGACGGCAAAAAGAACCAGCTGCTCGACCTGTCCAAATTCCCAACCTCCTGCCTGATCGGGTCTTTTACCAAAACACTGTCTCCGGGCACCAAGTGCGGGTTCGGGATTTTTCCAGAGGATGTGGTCAAGCAGTTGACGCCTGTGATTGCCAATACGCGGCTAAACCCGAACTACCCCACCCAGGCCATGATTCACCACCTTATCGATTCCGGAGAATATGACAAGTATCTGGGCTATCTGGTCGGCTTCTATCGTCCCCGGTTAGAGGCACTCAATAGTGCGCTTGAGGAGCATTTTCCTGAGCCCGAGAGACGGCCGGTGACAGGGGGGTTTTTCACCGGCATCTGGCTGTCGGGAATCCAGGACGAAGGGGCTTTCATCGAAACGGCCAAGGCAAAAGGTGTCAGCATTGCGCCCGC
>JARRRH010000295.1:0-4066 GCA_037380925.1 Deltaproteobacteria bacterium
ATGTTCCGGGCTTTCAAGTCTACGCTCCTCTAGCGCTATGTGAGTCGTCAGATTGAAAATGGACTTTGACCTCATGACGCTCATAGTATATGACGGCTTAGGCAGACCTTGCCGCTCCGTAGCACAGAATAGGTTTTCAAAAACAAAGGCAGGAGTTTGGAATGAGTGATGTGGGCATGAGGAACACTGCACTGACCATTGCCACCTTGACTTCTTTTATGACCCCGTTTATGAGCTCCTCGATCAACATCGCCCTTCCCGCAATCGAGGCTGATTTCAAAATGGACGCTCTTGCCCTAGCCTGGGTCGCCACATCCTATCTCTTGGCCGCTGCCGTATCTCTCGTGCCTTTCGGAAGACTGGCGGACATTCACGGCAGGAAAAAAATTTTTGCTTACGGGATCCTTATCTTTACCGGCGCATCTTTCCTTTGCTCTGTGGCCTTTTCGAGCACGGCCCTGATCGGATTCCGGATCATTCAGGGCATTGGTAGCGCCATGATCTTTGCCACAGGAATCGCGATTCTTACCTCGGTGTTTCCACCACAAGAGAGAGGCAAAGTCCTGGGTATCAACGTGGGGGCGGTCTATGTCGGACTTTCGGTGGGTCCGTTCCTGGGTGGGTTTCTCACACAGCACTTCTCCTGGAGAGGCATTTTCCTGGTCAACGTACCCATGGGCATAATCATCATCGCCCTGGTCCTGTGGAAATTGAAGGGGGAGTGGGCGGAAGCCAAAGGAGAAAAATTCGACGTGACGGGCTCCATCATTTACGCTGTCGGCATTGTGGGAATCCTGTACGGCATTTCTCTCCTTCCTGGCTCAAAAGGGATTTGGCTGATTGCTGCAGGAGCTATAGCACTTGCCGCCTTTGTCAAGTGGGAGATGAAGCAGCCCAGCCCGGTATTCCAGGTGCGTTTCCTCACCACCAATCGTGTGTTCACCTACTCCAGTCTGGCCGCTCTTATCAATTACAGTGCAACTTTCGCCGTAACCTTTCTTCTGAGTCTTTACCTTCAGCACATCAAAGGCTTGAGTCCCCAGAGCGCAGGGCTGCTTCTCGTGGCCCAACCTATCGTAATGGCCGCTTTTTCTCCTTTAGCGGGCCGCCTTTCGGATCGAATTGAGCCGAGAATCGTGGCGTCCATCGGCATGGCTCTGACCACCATCGCATTGATTCTCTTCACCACTCTGAATCAAAGCGCAAGCCTAAAATTCATCATCGCCTGTCTCGCTCTTCTGGGCTTTGGGTTGGCCCTTTTTTCGTCCCCCAACATGAACGCCGTCATGGGTTCTGTTGAAAAGAAATTTTACGGTATCGCTTCCGGCACCGTGGGGACTATGCGCCTTCTCGGCATGGTGATCAGCATGGGCATTGCGACGCTCGTTTTCGCCTTGTTCATAGGGCGAGTCCAGATTTCCATGGAGTCCCCCCCTGCCTTCTTGCAAAGCCTGGAAGCCGCGTTTTTTATCTTTTCTGCGCTGTGTTTTGGGGGCATCTTCGCATCCCTCGTCAGGGGCCGGCTGCACCCCAGTCATGTTGAAAACGCGGCTGAGTTGAAGGAGAGGTCAGGGTGATTGCCGAGACCCGCGCTCTATGGGATTACGGCTCTGGATTTTCACTTGTTCCGAATTATATTAAAACTATATGGAAGGTTTCACAATATGACCACGTGCAAAACTATATCAAAGGACATGCTGGTGGATCCTGTGGCCGTTCGTGTTGAGGGCAACCACTTAGATTTGGCGCGGGCAAGACAAGTTGCCGATCAAAAGGCAAAGGAGTTCTCCCGAGACCCCATGCTCATGGCTTGGTACGAGCGGAGCACGGGGACTTTTTCTCCCAATGTGGAGTGCTGCAGCGAACACAAGCCGGGCTGGGTTGTGTATGCAGAATCACGTGGCGGCCGTATTACGATCGATATCAATGACGAGGCCTATATCTTCATTTATCGAGACGCCTTGGCATGATGAAACTGGAGCAGGGATTTTAATGATGAGAATCCCGTGACATCTTCTCAGTATGCCATTCAGAGCATCCCGACCCTCCTCCTTTTCAAGAACGGGCAACAGGCGGACAAGCTCGTCGGCGCGCTGCCAAAAAATGAAACCGAGCGACATCTGACCCCCTTTCTCTAAGGGGACAGCGCCCTGTTCGTGGAGGCCAATTTTAAAAAAAGCGACCTTTTTTCAGTGGCTTAATGCCCGTTTCCTGGTTTTTCTTGCATGATCCTCGACCCTGTGGTAGTGAATTCCAGGTCCTCGATAGAAGCGTCATATTCCAGAAACGGGGTCGAAAGATCCATGAACAAGGAAAGGCCCGTGCAGAAGAGACAAGATCGTCGGATAGCACGGGCCATGTTTGTATGGTTCCAGGGGCTCATCAGTCTTTGAAAGAGGTGTTATGACTGTCCAGGTGGAAGACATTCTTTTACATACCACACAAAAAACCGATATCATTGACCTCACGCCGAGCGTGATACAAAGGATCGAGAAATCAGAGGTACGCAATGGGACTGTGACTCTTTTTACACCAGGCTCCACAGCGGCTCTGACCACCATTGAATATGAAAGAGGCGTGATTAACGATCTCAGGAAGGCGATAGAAAGAATGGCGCCGGAGGATCTGTACTATGAACACAACGAGAGATGGGGCGATGGCAACGGTTATTCCCATGTTCGATCCGCCCTGATCGGTCCGTCTCTTCATGTACCCCTTGTGCAGGGAAGACTGACCCTTGGGACTTGGCAGCAAATTGTGCTGCTCGATTTTGACAACAGGCCCAGGAACCGGCGCATCGTTATGCAGATTTGGGGAGAGTAAGGGATTGGCGGCTCCGGAGACCTCCCAGTTGACGAAGAAGCTTACGTTTCCTGATCATGATTTGTTGTTGACCCTTTTTGGGGAGCGTAACGCACATCTCCACTTGCTGGAAAAGAAAATCGGTTTGTCGATCGGCGTGAGGGGGAACCAGGTCACGCTTCAAGGAGGCGACTGGGAAATTGAGTTGGCTGAGAAGGTGTTGAATCAGCTCTATGAACTCCTTCGCAGCGATTACCCTATCTATTCGACAGATGTGGAATACGCGGCGAGAATTCTGAGCAACGACCTTTCAGCCGACCTCAAAAAAATCTTCTTGGATAAGGTGTTTATCACGTCCAGCAAGAACGTGATTACCCCGAAAAGTATCAATCAGAAAGTCTATATTGACAGCATACGGCGGTTTGACTTTGTTTTCGGTATCGGACCGGCAGGGACCGGGAAGACTTACTTGGCCATGGCCATGGCTGTCGCTTCTTTGGTCAGGAAAGAAATCAAGAGGGTTGTTCTGACAAGACCGGCCGTTGAAGCGGGCGAGCACCTGGGTTTTTTACCTGGCGATCTCTATGAAAAGGTCAATCCCTATCTGAGGCCTTTATATGACGCCTTGCATGACATGATGGAATTTGAAGATGCCTCCCGCCTGATTCAAAAGGGAGTCATCGAGGTCGCACCCCTGGCCTTTATGAGAGGCAGAACCCTGAACGACTCCTTCGTTATTCTTGACGAGGCTCAAAACGCCACCACAGAGCAGATGAAGATGTTCTTGACCAGGCTGGGTTTTAGCTCTAAAGCCGTGATCACCGGCGACGTGACCCAAACGGATCTCCCTCAAGGAAAGACATCCGGGCTCATTGAGGCAAGGCAAATCCTTTCAGAGATCAAAGGGATCAAGTTCGTCTACTTCTCCAGAGACGATGTGGTAAGGCATCCCCTTGTGCAAGAAATCATTGACGCCTATGATAAACTGGAGGATACCAGAAAAGGCCAATCTTGATTATGGATATAAGCCATGACAGATAAAACAAAAATAAAGCCGGTTGTGAGGGGCAAGGTTGTCAAACGGGCAGAAAGAGAAGGAACGCCCAGAGCAAATCCTTCTGTGACACCCCGAAAGGGGCGAGGACGAGACGCTTTAAAGTGGGCCATCCTCACCATCCTGAGCATTGTGATCTCCCTTCTCCTTTTTCCCAACATACTCAGTAAACCCCCATCCTACGACCTCGGCGATATTGCCAAAAGGGAC
>JARRRH010000296.1:0-8739 GCA_037380925.1 Deltaproteobacteria bacterium
CATCTTTCTTCAGCCCTCCACAAAGTCGTCTTGCCAGGAGTCAAATAAAAAGCCATGATTTCAGTCAGACTTCCTTTGGACGCGATTCATGTTTCCTGATCTTTTTTCCATAGGCCCGCTGACCATCCACACTTACGGCCTGTTCGTGGCGGTCGGCTTTGCAGCGGCACTCATGGTCGCCATAAAGACAGGCCGCCGAGAGGGAATCAAAGGGCAGCAGATTTTAGATATGGCCTTCATCATGATCGTTGTCGCCATCGTTGGATCGAGGCTCATGTATGTTTTCATCAATCCGGCCTATTACAAAAACCACCTTTTAGATATTTTTAAGATATGGGAGGGGGGGCTTGTTTTTTCAGGTGGTGTGCTTGCTGTGGCCTTGGTGATGATCTGGTACCTTAGACGCCATGGCCTGTCCTTTTGGAGGGTGGGCGATTTGTGGGCACCGGCTCTCGCCCTGGGACAGGCCTTCGGGCGTATCGGTTGTTTCATGGCGGGATGCTGTTACGGCAAACCAACGGATGTTTGCTGGGGCGTGGTTTTCACCCATCCGAAAGCTTTGGCTCCCCTGAACATCCCTTTGCATCCCACCCAACTCTACCACGCCTTGAGCGGCTTCATTATTTTCGGGGCTCTCCTTTTTGTTTACGCCAAAAGGAAATTTGCGGGGCAAGTCTTTGTGTGGTATCTCATCCTACACAGCACGGCTCGCCTGCTCATTGAACGCTTTCGGGGAGACGAACGCGGGTTGGTCCCGGGAAGTACCATGACTCTCACCCAATTGATTGCCACCCTTGTCTTGCTTGCTTCGGTTGCCGCCCTCTTCGTGATGAAATCCCGCAAGGAGCGTAAAGCTTCCTAAGCCACTTGCTGGATAAGTGCATTTATAGCACCCATGTACTCTTCCAGCCCCCTGAAGAGGATGTTGTTGTGATCGGCCCCGCGGATCCTGATCAAGCGCTTATTCTCGGCAGTGCTCGCTTCATACAGCGCTCGCCCGTCCGAAAATGGAATGATGTGGTCATTCTCTGCATGGATAATCAAAGTCGGTTTTGAAAAGAGGCGTATCTTCTCGACATTTCGGAAACCATCTTCCTCACGAATGCCTGAATTCTCTATGGGAACACCCAAGAGCCGCAACAGAGGGCCGACATAGGCCAGACCGCTTTCAATGACCAGTCCGTCGATTTGCTCGCCGTAATGGGCAGCAAGCTCCAGCGCCGATGTGCTGCCCAGCGAACGACCCATGACGATAAGGGGTCCCCTGTAACCCCGGCCCCTCAGCCGATCCTGCAAGAAATCAAAAATGACATGACAGTCTCTCATCATGGCCGTTACCGTGGGCTTGCCTGTAGAGCGCCCATAGCCCCGATAATCGACAGGCAGAAAGGTGATACCCATACGGGAGTACAAGGGTGCTATGTCATCGTAATCAGATACGATTTCACCGTTGCCATGGAAGAAAAGCATGACCGGGCCGGGCTTCTGGGCAGGGTGCAGTCGCGCCCCAATGGAAACACCCTCTTCCACTGGGATCATGATGTCCTCAACGTCACTGCCGGGTGCTGAACCAGGCCTTTCCCGGCGGGGATGGAAAAGGAACATCAGAATTTCGGGCCTGTCCAGTCTTGAATAGCCGGTTTCATCAATATCGATCACAGGCATGCTCCGTCCCTCACACAAGCACCGATCATCCAACCCATTGTAAAGGGCTTTTCCCTCCTGTCAAGGCTCCCCTTACGAAAATCGCTTGACATTTTGCAATAAAATCTGTAATTTAGTGCTAATCTTATTTTGGGTAGGGTGCTTATGAAAACTCCAAAATCGGCGAAAACGATTTCTGCGGTTGTCGCGCTGGCTGTGGTTGCCTTTTTGTTCACCAATCTCCCGTTTCTTAGGGCACAGCCCTTGACTCATACCGTTGTCAAGGGAGATACCTTGTGGGACCTTTGCGAGAAATACTATGGTGATTCCGAGCTCTGGCCGAAACTGTGGGAAATGAACCCTTTCATAACCAATCCCCATCTCCTCAAACCCGGCGACGTGATCACCCTGTTCGAGAAAGGAAGGGTCGGGGAAAAGGGAGCTAAGCCCCCTGCAACAGCTGCTCCTGAAGCCGCTGAACTCGGACCTGTGATCAAGGGCATCGATGTGTCCTCCTTTGCCAACCTCAACGCCATTGGGTACCTGTCCCCTACCAAAGTGAAACCCTTGGGTTATATTCGATCTTCGAAGAGCTCTAGGATGATGCTCGGGGAGGGGGAAACCATATTTGTGGAGGTCAAAGATTTTGATAGGGTTAACGTGGGAGATCAGTTAAGCATTGCCCAGTCCTCACAGCTCCTCTGGCACCCGCTCACGAATTCGAGGTTGGGATATTTGATTGATATCCAAGGTTGGGCCACCGTTAAAGAACGTCTCGAAAAACCTTTCATCCGCGCCCAGATCGTTGAGTCTTTCAGAGATATATCGGTGGGTGACATGATTCTGCCTCACGAACCCATATCCGCTTGTGTAAGGCCTGTGTCCACCGCCGACAGGTTGTACGGCAATATCGTGGCTACGAAGAACCAAACACAGCTCATCGGCAAACACTCCGTTGTTTATATTGACAGCGGGTACAGTGACGGAATTAAACGGGGCTATGTCTTCGAAGCCATCAAACTGCACAAGGCACCCACCATCAACCTTGAAAACGCGAGCCTTCAGGAAATCACCGACAAGATCGTAAAGGATCTCCCTAAGGAACAATACCTTATGGATTTTTGGAAAGCGCTCACCGAAGGCAAGGTCATTTACGAGTGGCCGGTTGGAAAAATCCTTGTTGTAGAAACGCGGCCCCACACAGCAACAGCCGTTGTGCTTTCTTCATTACAGGAACTGTCCAACGGGAGCTTCATCCGAGGCACTTCCTGGATGGAGACACCCGATGATCTATACGGAATGCCCACCTGCAAGGTAGAGTGAAGGTCCCCGGATTTTCTCCTTGGCACCAGCCTGGCCCTCCGCCGCGGTGCTGAGGAGGGCATGGGCGACACCCGGTTTCGCGGAAAGATCCGCTTTCTCGAAAAATGCCGCCCTAAGAAAAAAGCTTGACTACCCGCAACGTCTCTGTTTTATACTCCCGCCAACTTTGCCTTATTAATCGCCCATGAAATCGCGCAGTGATTTCGTAAACCGTGAATGACGGATCATGCAAAAGCATGACTCAGACAACAGATGGGCATGGCTTGCCTTGCACCTGGTACCGGGTTTGGGCAATATTGTTTTTAAGAACCTTGTTGAGAAGTTCGGCGGGCCGGAGGAGATATTTCGTGCGACTTTGGGCGATTTGATGGAAGTGGACGGGCTTCGCAAAGAGATTGCCCGCAGGATTGTTGCCAGAGAATACACATCGGATCCTGAAAGTGTTTTAGACACTCTGGCACGAGATAACGCACGGGTAGTCACCTATGCAGATCCCGACTATCCGACGCCCTTGAGAGAGATCCACGATCCGCCGATGGTGCTCTATGTCAAGGGCGGAGAGATTGGGCGCAGAAGTGCGTTCGTGGCGGTGGTCGGATCGAGGAACCCTACGCCATACGGCCTGAAGACTGCGGAAAAAATTGGGCAGGGCTTGGCAAGACGGGGCGTGGGGGTTGCCAGTGGGATGGCTCGTTTACCCTTACTCCAATCGGAAGCTGTTTGAGAAGATTATCCAGAAGGGCGCGGCGTTGACGGAATTTCCTCTCGGTACGCCCCCGGAACCCAAGAATTTTCCTATACGAAACCGGCTGATCAGCGGGTTGAGCCAGGGTGTCGTTGTTGTGGAAGCCACCATGCGCAGCGGGTCCTTGATTACAGCATCCGTGGCTTTGGAGCAAGGAAGGGACGTCTTTGCCGTCCCCGGCAGTGTCCACTCGTTCAAGAGCACGGGCTGCCATTTTCTCATCAAGCAGGGGGCTAAACTCGTGGAGAGCGCGGATGATGTTCTTGACGAACTGGGCATGAATTATCCCTTTGCCCCAAAGACCGACACATTTAAGGAGAAAAGCCCCCCGTCCTTGGAGAATTCTGAAAGAGCGCTCTACGACATTATCGGAGATTACCCTTTGCACATTGACGAGATCGCGAGGGAAGCACACATGGAACCCGGGAAGATCTCCAGTCTTTTGACAAGAATGGAATTGAAGGGCATCATCCGGCAACTGCCGGGCAAAATGTTCGTCCGGTAAAAGTATGTTTGCAACGCGCACACTGAAGGCGCCTCAACAGAAAAATGAATAGAGACATGGCTGAGAAGAAGAAAACAGCTCGTAGTACTCGTAGTAAACGAACTGCTGCAGTACCCGACACCGCGGGAAAGCAACTGGTGATTGTGGAGTCACCGGCCAAGGCCCGAACACTCAACAGCTATCTCGGGCCGGAATATGTGGTCATGGCCTCTATCGGACATGTGCGAGATTTGCCTGACAAGAACCCGCGAGGCGTCAAAGACCCTGTGCCGGGAGTGGACATGGAAAACGACTTCAGGCCCACATTCCAGGTGATCCAGGGCAAGACCAAAATCTTGAGCGAACTCAGAGAGGCTGCGAAGAAAGCATCCGGTATATGGCTCGCCACAGACTTAGACCGAGAAGGAGAAGCGATTGCCTGGCACCTGGCAGAGGCCCTCAAATTAAACACGGCCCAAGCCAAGCGCGTAGTCTTCAATGCCATCACGAAAAATGAAATACAAAAAGCATTCAAGAATCCTCGCCCTGTGGATATGGACAAGGTCAACGCCCAGCAGGCCCGGGTTCAGTCTGTAGCAGTTCGCTTGGTTGTGGAGCGGGAACGGGAGATCGAAGCGTTCGTCCCCGAGGAATACTGGCGCGTAATGGGGTATTTTACGGCCGACCTGAACCGTGCATCATCCCTGGCCGAAGCCTGGTTAGCATGGCTCAAGGAGGCGGGAGAGAAAAAGAGCATTCGAAAATCGAACGGCCGATCGGTTCACGAAAAAAACACCTGGCTGTCACAACATGACAGCCTGGCAGCGGAACTCGTGGAAGTGGACGGTCGTAAATTTGAACCTAAAGACATGGCTACAGCACTCGAGGCTGCAGAGCGGGCCGGGTTCAGACTCGAAGAGAAAAAGGAAGCGGACAATTCGAGAGCCAAAGGACCTGCGCAACGGCTCGTCCACCTGGTAGGGGGTGTCTCCGGGGGACCTTCCTGGCAAGTCAAATCGATTCAGACAAAGAGGACCAGGAGCCGCCCCAATGCCCCTTTCATAACCAGTACCCTTCAACAGGCCGCTGCAAATCAGCTTGACTTTACCGCGGCGTTGACCATGAACGTGGCCCAAACCCTGTATGAAGGTTTGCCGATTAAGGGCGTGGGATCCGTAGGCCTCATCACCTACATGCGGACGGACTCAACCCATCTTTCCGGCGAAGCGTTGCACATGGCGCGCGATTATATCGGCGCCCGTTTCGGCGCCTCCTATCTCCCTGCCAAGCCCAATGTGTATGCCACTTCAAACAAAGCCGCCCAGGAGGCCCATGAAGCAATAAGGCCCACAGAGGTTAACCTGACGCCCGAGCGAGTCCGCTCATCCTTAAAGGAATCCCAATACAAGCTGTACAAACTCATCTGGGAGAGATTCGTGGCATCACAAATGACGGATGCAGAGTGGGATGCGACCACCCTTCTCCTTGGCGGCTCAGAGGGCTCCGGCCATTTGGTTTTCAGAGCCACCGGCCGAGTCCTCGTCTTTGACGGCTATTACAGGGTGGCCGGCTCCCCCGCCGTCGCAGAGGATGCCATGTTGCCTCAACTTGCGGAAAAGCAACCTCTTGCCGCTCTTCAGATCGATCCATTCCAGAACTTCACAACGCCGCCACCCCGGTATACCGAGGCTTCCCTGGTGAGAAAACTTGAATCAGAAGGCATCGGCAGGCCCAGCACTTATGCACAAATCATTCAGGTCATACAAAACCGCCAGTACGTGGAAAAAATACGAAACCGATTCTATGCCACCGATCTTGGGAAGGTCGTGACCGACAAATTGATGGAAGCTTTTCCGGAAATTATGCAAGTGGGCTACACTTCTGATATGGAACAAGAACTCGACGACATTGAGGAGAAGCACGCCGACTGGGTGGACATGCTGCACCGTTTTTACGGCCCTTTTAAGAAGAACCTGGAGGCCGCTTATAACGGCATGGCCCATGCAAAAACAGAAACGGAACCAGCCCCCTTCACCTGTCCTCAATGTGGCAGCGAGACCGTTTATCGATTCGGACGAAAAGGTCGATTCCTGAGTTGCTCCAAGTATCCTGCCTGCAAGTTCTCCGCACCCATCGACCGGGAAGGCCATCCCGTGGAGCCGGAACAGACGGACATTGCTTGTCCAAACTGCGGTTCACCCTTACTTTTGCGAAAGGGCCGCTATGGCATGTTCCTCAGCTGTGCCAGGTATCCCGAGTGCACAGGCAGCGTCGCGCTCGACAGGAAGGGACACATTAATCCACCCAAGCCTCCTCCATTGCTTACAGACCTTGTCTGCACAAAGTGCGGTTCTCCCTTGAACCTCCGACGAGGCACTCGTGGTCCTTGGCTCAGCTGCTCCGCCTTTCCGAAATGCCGGGGAAGGTTGAGCTGGGCGTCGATTGACGAGGAAAAGAAAAAGGACCTGGAAAAAGCCCTGGAGGAGCATGAAAAAGCCCACCCTCAGACGGTCATCAGGAAGCTGGATGGAACCCCTGTTGATGAGACGTACAGGCCTCAACCGGCGCGGATGAGTGACGAGGCTTTACCGGAAAGATCCGTGGACGAGGAGCCCTGAGGCGCCCGAACAGCTTAGTTCTCAAAGGTCCTCCCGTTCCCGGGCTCCATTGACGAGGGCATGGGCCAAACGAATCGGTTCGGGCACGCGGTACTTTTTACAGCACGTGAAAACAACCCTGAGCGATTCTTCAAGGGTCACCCTGTGCCCGGGCGACACAAACAAGGGTTTGACTCCGGACCTCGTTCTTGCCACAGCCCCAATGACACGTTTTTCATGCCACAGCTCAGAGTAACAACCCTTGCCTTCCCCGACCTCTGAGAACTCGCCAAGGAGCCGGCTTTTTGCACATCCAATGGTGGGCTTTTCCACCAACAGGCCCATATGGCACGCCAGGCCGAAGCCTCGGGGGTGGGCGATGCCCTGTCCATCACAGAGGATCACATCCGGGTCAGTCTCGAGCATTTCCATGACCTGCAGGAGAACGGGAATTTCTCTGAAACTCAAAAGCCCGGGCACATAAGGAAACGGGGTTTCCGCTTTGATGCATTTCTCCTCCAAAACCTCAAGCTCGGGATAGTTCAAGACCACAACACCTCCCCAGAGCGTTTCCTCCCCTTTAGAAGAGGCTGCGTCAACCCCTGCCACATATCGAACGGGGCCAGGGAGTTTCTCAAGACGAATTTGCGATCTCAACATCATCTGGATCTCGATTGCGCGCTCGCGAGAAACTCGCCATGAATGGAGTCTTTTCACCTGGATCATGGGAACCTGCTTAATCCCCATCGCTGAAGCGGTTTGTTTCCTGGTTAAAAAATAGCGGGGAACATGGCTGGACGAAGAATAAAGCATCCGGGTCCAGAAGAGCCGGCTTTACACTACCGCCAGAGGGAAATTCCAGTTTTTTTAGTTTATGTGAGAGCTCTGCCTGAGTAGTGGATAACTCTTCAATATTCCCATACTCCAGTTCTTCAAAGCAGATCACTGAACCGACCGCTCTGACTCGCTCTTCCTGAGGGACTCTTCAAATTCCTTGAAAAACTTGTCTCTTTCTTTCCAGTCCGGACCGAACCTTTTGTTGAAATAAGACCCAAACTTATCAAAGAATTTTATCCACAGGGGCTTACCCGTCCCGAGTACCACTTCTTGCAAAAATTCCTCTAAATCCGAAATACGTTCCTTGGGCAGAAAAGAAAGGGCCCCAAGCTTGATGGACTTTTTCAACGCCTCGGGGGTCACGGCATGTGCAGTGAGCATTACTGCTGGAAAGCCTCGGGCAACGGCCGTTTTCAATAGCTCGAACCCATTGACCCCCATAATATCCAAAATAACCACGTCATAAGTGTAGCTCAAAAGATATTGGAGGGCTGTATCGTAGTCTTGGGCTTTGTGGACAATGCACATATCCAGCTCTTCCTCGACCGTTTCCAGCACGTCCGGTTCATCATCCACGGCCAAAACCACTTTGTCCTTTAAAGGGCTTCCCTCGTTCATTACATTCCTCCCTTTTTACGGGGTGATGAAGCTGAGTGTATATAACAAAAATTCCCCATCCGGTCAAAGATATTTGTTTTCCTGTGACGGACATGCCTGTTTTTGGTAAAATAAGAGAAAATGTCAAGGCAAGTCCTGCAGGCTGGTGGCCATGACCTCGGAGAACAGGCCGAAACAGACCAAAACGGCGAAGGAGAACTCGTGTCAACGGTTCCTGACACCGCTGTCAAAGTCATACACCTCGCCCCTCAATACATCCTGCAGGACTTGAACTTCTAAGACAGGTCATGCCGGTGGCATGAAGCGATGAGTATGGGTCGAACCGTTCTTCTTATCATGTGCTTCGCATTTCTTGTTTTCGGCACCCTCGCCTTTGCAGGAAAAGTCTACAAATGGGTTGACGAGCGGGGGGTCGTCCATTTTTCCGATAGACAGCCCAACGAACTTGAAAAGGTGAAAGGGACCCTTGAAGAAAGGGAGGTGAAGGAACC
>JARRRH010000297.1:0-4048 GCA_037380925.1 Deltaproteobacteria bacterium
GTCGCTTCCTACCGCAGCCTCGATAGCATAAGCCAGAAGCGGTTTTCCTGCCAGCAAAGACACATTTTTTCGGGGGAAACGCTTCGAGCCTCCTCGTGCTGGAATAATACAAAGCGGTCTGTCTAGCTCAAGCATTTTTTTACACGTCGCTCCATGAAAGCGCTTCATTCTCTTTTAAATCGCGTTTAGTAACACGCCCGACAAAAAACTCCATGTATTCTGGAGAAATGCCCTTTTCAGGACGTTTCCCCTCCAGCATATCTGACGTCAGTTTTGTGCCTTTAGGAATATTTTGGTTGGCGACAATATGGCGAAACCATCGCTTCCTCTCTGTAAGATCGCCCTGGCTCGGTTTTAGCTCACAATCCCCTAATGCCACTTCAACGTCTCGCATGTGTTTCACCCAGTCTTTAAACTCCTCAGGTTCCATTGAAATCACATGATGATGCCCTGGCAAGTTTCGGCTCAAGGTCAGCCTCTTTTCAAGAAATACCGCACCCAATGTGATGCCCATAATGTCGGTCTCAGAGGTCATAAAGTTTGAAGAGTAGCCCGTAAGAGAATTGAAAGCCGTCTGCATGTAAGAAATTGAACGCATGTTAATCTCATCAGGGTTTTTGGTGTGCACACAGTGTACAAGTATGCTCTTGTAATTGTCGTTCTGCATCATGACCTGCATGACCTTAGCCACTTCGAGTAAATTCACTGGTCCGGTGTCAATAATCATAGGCTTCCCAATTTTGCTAATCCGCTCCCATAGCGGCAGGTAGTTAAAATCCCAAGAACTCAGCTTATAGGCCTCAAGTCCAATGGCCTCAGCAAAAGCTATACCACTGGGAGAATTCACAGTCGAGAACATGATCACGTTCCTTTTATCAGCGTAACCCTTCAGTTCAAGCCACTCATCCAAGGTGAACCGCAACTTACTAAGCATCTCGAACATATTCTCTGATTTCGCTCCCGCTACAGTTTCATAGGAATAAACGACACTCCTGTCGCTCATAATTTCTTCTGGAAACCAGAAGATAAATTTTATTGCATCGGCTCCCGATTCTCCGACAACATCTATCAGCTCCTTGGCGGTTTTCAAGTCATAGTTACAGGTGACACCGCACTCTGCGACAATAAAAAGCGGTTGCCCTTCACCAATTAAGCGATTTCTGAGCCTAATCTCCTTTTCCATGGAAAAACCGCTCCTTCCTCCTAATCCCCAGCGCCCTCTCTAACAACCTTCCTTACAGATTCAATTACAGATTCCACGTCTTTATCACTCATGGACGGAAAAATAGGTAGAGAAAGAATCCTTTCATAGGTCTCTTCGGCATTAGGGCAAAGCCCAAAGCCAAAGCCAAACAAGGTGCGGTAGTAAGGATGAAGATGCACAGGCATATAATGCACATTCACGCCTATTCCCATCTTCCTCAAGTTCCTGAAAACCTCACTTCTATCCAGATTTTTACTCAATCTCACAACGTAAAGGTGATATGCGTGCTTCACTGCATCCGAAACACGGAGCGGTTCCACTTCACCTATTTCAACAAAAGCCTGATCGTATTTCTTGGCGATTTGATTACGCAGCTCAATATACTCAGACAGCTTTTTGAGCTGGCTCAAACCTAAAGCGCATTGGATGTCCGTTAGGCGATAGTTGAAGCCTAAGTCCACCATCTCATAGTGCCACGAACCTTGGAGCTCGCGCTGATGGTGATCGCTAGTGATACCGTGGTTCCGAAAGGATCTCATACCCTTTGCTAACTCCGAGTCATCCGTAGTGACCATCCCGCCTTCACCAGTGGTAACATGTTTCACTGGATGAAAGCTGAAGGTATTCAGGTCAGCTAGGGACCCCACAGGGCTCCCGTTGTAAGTCGCGCCCAACGCATGGCAAGCATCGTCAACCAGCGCTAGATTATGCCTCTTTGCAATATCTCGTAAAATATCATAGTCACACGGTTGGCCTGCATAATCAACACCAATGACAGCCCTCGTGGTGGACGTTATCTTTTTCTCAACCTCTTCTGGATCGACCAGCAACGTCTCAGGATCCACATCCGCAAACACGGGCTTGCCGCCCTGGAAGACCACGCAGTTGGCCGTAGCCACAAAGGTCATAGCAGGCACGATGACTTCGTCTCCAGGTTTGATGTCCAGAGCGTACATCGCCGCATGCAAGGCCGCTGTGCCGCTACTCACCGCCACGGCTTCTTTTGCGCCCACAAGATCAGCGAACGCCTTTTCGAACTCAATTACCTTAGGCCCAGTCGTGAGCCAGTCGGAGCGAAGAACTTCCACTACCGCCTGGATGTCATTTTCATCCAAGCATTGCCTTCCATAAGGTATCATAGCCTCTCTATCAAACTCCTCATTTCATCAATAGTTAAGCGCGAGGGATTGTTGTCAGATCGGTACTCGAAACCCTCCTCAACTGGCCGACCTCCATTCCAAGAACTGCGTCTCTCCCAGAATCTAAAAGCCGGTTGAACCACAAAAAACTTGTCAAACTCTAGGGTCATATGAGCTTCATCCCTAGGTATCATCAGCTCATGGAGTTTTTCACCTGGTCTAATACCTATAACCTCTGTCTCGCACTCTGGAGCTATTGCTTTTGCAAGGTCCATAATATTCATACTAGGTATCTTGGGAACGAAAAGCTCTCCACCACACATATGTTCCAAACACCACAAAACAAAATCCACGCCTTGTTCTAATGTAATCCAGAAACGAGTCATCCTCGGATCCGTGATCGTGAGAAAACCATCTTTTCTTTGCCTTAAGAAGAAGGGGATCACACTTCCGCGGCTTCCGACAACGTTGCCATAACGGACCACGCTAAATATTGTGTGCTCACGCCCAACGTATGCGTTGCCTGCGATGAAGAGCTTATCCGCACAGAGCTTTGTCGCCCCATACAAGTTAATAGGATTTGCCGCCTTGTCTGTGCTGAGAGCGATGACCCTCTTAACCTTTTGGTCAATTGCCACATTTATCACATTCTGCGCACCTAAGATGTTCGTCTTTACCGCTTCGAAAGGGTTGTATTCCGCTGCAGGTACCTGCTTGAGGGCTGCTGCGTGGATCACACAATCAACTCCCTGAAAAGCCCGATATAACCTTTCTTTATCACGAACATCTCCGATAAAATAACGCATGCATTCATACTTCGAAAACGGATAGGCTTGAGACATCTCGAACTGCTTCAGTTCATCCCGGCTAAAGATAATCAAGCGCCTAGGCTTGTATCTCTTAAGAATGATTTCCGTCGCCTTCTTACCAAAAGAGCCGGTGCCGCCAGTAATTAAAATGTTCTTATTGTCTAGCATTTCCTCTTTTCCTTCTATAAATTCCTCAATTCTCCTCGAAATGCCACACCACTCTAATATATTCCCAATCGTTCACTCAATTATGATCTATATATTTCTATTTACAGTTTTATGTTCCATTAGCTTCTCGTAAAGATCAATAATATTTCGAGTTATGTAATCAGACTCATCATCAGTAAGTTCGATTTTTCTCTTCAATTTCTCTTCATTTACCTTTTTGGTTGATTTTTTTCCAAAAGTAGAATTGTCAGTTCCGCTATGGGGAAAACGACTTGGAAAGGTAACGACGTCACAAAACTCAATACCGATTAGGCGGCAGATAATCTTCATCGTACCTTCCACATCGGCGAGGAGATCATCAAAACTAACGACAATAAACCTCTCCTCATATTCTGAAGCACACCATAGGCAATTTTTCATATGTTCTTCATAAAGCGCCAGGCCGTTTTCTGCAAATTCTCTGCTGTGGTGTTTGGCAGAATTATACCATTGATAAGGATTTCTCATCATTACAAGCAAGAAACCATCGGGATAATCATTGAAAAAGGCTTTTACAGATTCTTTATATCTTGTTAAGCCCGGAATACTCGAAATAATGAATTTGTAATTTTCAAACAAATTGTTATAGTTGTAGTTTAAATAGGCACTGAAGTATGCAGTGAAGAAGGCATTAAGAGTATCGCGTTGTTTCGAATTGTTCTTGTCAAGTTCTAGGAAGTTCTTCTTGA
>JARRRH010000298.1:0-7960 GCA_037380925.1 Deltaproteobacteria bacterium
AGCCGATGATGGCGGAACTGTTCGGTAAAAAGACAGGGTACTGCAAAGGAAAAGGCGGTTCTATGCACATTGCGGATATGAATATCGGCATTCTCGGAGCAAACGGCATCGCCGGCGGCGGCATGCCTATTGCGGTGGGATCCGGTTGGTCCGCCAAATGGCGCGGAACAGACCAAGTCACTGCATGCTTTTTCGGAGACGGTGCCTCCAATAACGGCGCCTTTCACGAAAGCCTGAACCTCGCTTCTCTGCACAAACTTCCGGTGATTTTTGTTTGCGAAAATAATCTCTACGGCATTTCAGTGAGCCAGAAACAGCATCAACCCATCACGGATATTGCGATTCGCGCCACGAGTTATGAAATGAGCGGTGTGGCTGTAGATGGAAATGATGTGCTGGCTGTTTATGATGCCGCTTCAAAGGCGGTTCGAAGGGCCCGGGCAAAGGAAGGACCGACCCTTATTGAGTGCAAGACCTATCGATGGCGGGGGCACCATGAGGGCGACCCCAACCAAGGAGGACGCTACCGGACCAAAGAGGACATAGAGGTGTGGAAGGCGAAGGATCCCCTTGCAAGATTTGCTGAGAAGCTGCTGGCCGACAAGGTCCTTACCAAGAAAAAGAGGGCCGAATTTGAAAAAGCCGTGCTTATGGAGATTGACGAGGCTGTTGCTTTTGCAAATGAGAGTTCATTTCCCAGTCCTGAAGAATTATACGAGGACGTCTACCTATAGAAAGGCGGGACAAAATGAGAGAAATATCTTACGCAGATGCGATTAGAGAGGCATTGCGAGCAAGTATGATACAAGATGAGCGTGTCGTTTTGTTGGGAGAAGACATCGGCAGATACGGCGGTATCTTTCAGGTCACTGCGGGACTTCTGGATGAATTCGGCCCGGAGCGGGTGGTGGATACCCCGATCTCGGAGGCCGGATTCGTCGGGGCCTCTGTGGGTGCTGCTCTGACCGGAATGCGCCCGGTTGTTGAGATCATGTTCATTGACTTCACTACGGTCTGCATGGACATGATCATCAACCAGATGGCCAAGATGCACTATATGTTTGGAGGAAGGGGGCAGGTGCCCATGGTCCTCAGGACGAACATTGGAGCCGGAAGGGGCGCAGCGGCCCAGCATTCCCAGAGTTTTCACGCCCTTTACATGCACATTCCAGGGCTTTATGTGGCTGCCCCTTCAACGCCCTATGACGCGAAAGGGCTCATGTTCGAGGCGATTCAAAACGACAATCCCGTGATCTTCGTGGAGCACAAAAAACTCTACGTTGAAAAGGGGCCCGTGCCTGAGGAAAACTACAGAATTCCCTTCGGAGAGGCGGATGTAAAACGCAAAGGGAAGGACCTTACAGTTGTGGCCACCCACGCCCTTGTGTTGCGCTCCCTCAACGCCGCCGAGGAAGCCGCCAAACAAGGGATTGAAATAGAGGTTATAGACCCCAGGACTTTGACCCCCCTTGACAAAGGAACTATTCTTGACTCCGTTAAGAAGACCGGCAGATTATTGGTGGCAGACGAGGGACATCGTATTTGCGGTGTGGCTGCCGAGATTTCGGCTATGGTTGCAGAAGAAGCCATCCACTATTTAAAAGCCCCAATTGCGAGGGTCTGTTCTCCTGATACGCCGGTCCCTTTTTCACCCCCCTTGGAGCAGGCCTATATTCCCGATGAGAAGAACCTGTTGCCGGCAATAAAACGTCTAATGGAATACGCCTGAAAGAGAGGAGGAATTCCTGTGGCTACCGAAATTGTATTACCCATGCTCGGGATTACCGTTGAAAGAGGAAAGATCATCGAGTGGAAGAAAAAAGAGGGGGATCCTGTTGAGAAAGGGGAAATCATCTTTGTTGTCGAAGTAGAGAAGGCGACCACAGAAGTTGAATCGCCCGCTTCCGGAATTATGGCAAAGATTCTGGTGCCTGAAGGTCTGGAGGTCCCGGTCCTGACTGTGGTGGGGGTTATCACGGAAGCAGGAGAAGAACTTCCGGCCAAATATCTGGAGCCCGTTTCGGTCGCACAGGAAACGAGGCCTCAAGCCGAAGCCGTAAGCACGGCGGTCTCCAAACCAGAAGCGGCGCGTCTGTCGACTTCGAGGGGCGAGATCACGGCAGTGCCTGCCGCCCGGCATCTGGTAAAAGAGCGGGGCATGGCCCTGGAAGATATAACGGGCACGGGACCGGAGGGTATGATCCTTGTGAAAGACGTGGAAGCCGTTCTGGCCGGTGCTCGGAACGCTCCTGAAACAAGGGCCTCCACCCTTGCGCACAGGCTGGCTGAGAAAGAGAGCGTTCCCCTGGCCGAGGTGGACGGGACCGGTGTCAGGGGGAGAATCATGCGCAGCGATGTGAAGGCCTATCTGGACAGGGCTGAGGCCGCCAGTTTGGGCTTCGGTACCACCATCCCCATGAGTACTGTGCGCAAGGTCATTGCCAGGAGAATGTCTGAAAGCGCGTTCACCGCACCCCACATTTACTTTTTCAACGAATTGCCGCTGGATCCCCTTCTTTCTTTTCGAGAGGAGGTGGTGCGGGATTTTGAGACCCAGTTTGGCATACGCCCCTCCATCAATGATTTCCTTATAAAAGCCGTAGCATTGACTATCCTTCAGTTTCCGATGCTCAATGCCCGGATCGAGGGGGAAGCGATTCGTATTATGCCCGAGATCAATGTGGGGCTTGCCGTGGCTGTGGAAGAGGGATTGATCGTGCCCGCCGTTTCGCAGGCGGACCGGTGCGGACTGGTGGAGATTGCCAAGCAGCGCCAGGATCTGGTCCAGCGGGCCCGAGAAGGCAAATTGACCCTCCCTGAAATGGAAAGAGGCACCTTTACGGTCTCGAGCCTGGCCCAGTATGATATCACCCATTTTACCGCCATTCTTAATCCGCCCCAGAGCGGCATCTTGTCCGTAGGAAAGACAGATGAAAAGCTGTTCATGGAGGAAGGGCAGGTGGTTGTCAAGAAAGTGGTACGCCTTGGTCTCTCGGTGGACCACCGGATTGTTGACGGGGCTGTGGCGGCTGACTTTCTCCAGAACCTGAAGTGGAAGCTGGAGCGACCGTCGTATACCTTTCTCAACCTCTAAGCATCACCGGAGTGAAATCATGTATGACTTGGCAGTTCTCGGCGGAGGGCCTGGCGGCTATGTGGCAGCCATCAGAGGCGCCCAGCACGGCCTCAAGGTGCTACTCGTAGAGAAGGACGCCCTTGGAGGAACCTGCTTGAACCGGGGTTGTGTGCCCACCAAGAGTTTTATTCATGACGTGAAGTTATTGCAGGCTGCGAGAACATCTCAGGTTCTGAAAAATACAGGAAATATCTCCATCGATGCAGCGGAGATGTTGAATCGAAAGAGGAAGGTGGTCAACACCGCGGTTGCGGGGATTGAAAAAATCATGCAGAGCCACGGGATTGAGATCGCCCGAGGAAGAGGAGAACTTCTCGCCCCGAAAAAATGGAAGGTGACGGGGCCGGATGGTGGGTCTAAGGAGGTCGAGGCAAAGCATGTGATCCTGGCGACCGGATCCCAACCCTCATCTCCCCCTTTTATCCATGTAGACGGACACTTTGTCCAGACCACAAATGAGGCCCTGGATTGTGAAGAAATCCCCAAAACATTGATCATTATCGGTGGCGGGGTGATCGGTTTGGAAATGGCCGCCATTTATAGAATTCTGGGCTGTGAGGTAACCATTCTGGAAATGCTCCCCGACATCATTATAAATGAAGAGGCGGAGATTAGACGGGCCATGAAAATAACCATGGAACAGCAGGGCGTCTCCCTTCGGCTCCAGACTACAGTCAAGGAGGTGGCCGTAAAGGAGGGCAAAGTCCGGGTCCTCTATGAAGTAGGAAAAACTCAGGCTCAATCACAGAACGCGGACCGCGTGCTGGTTGCCGCCGGGAGGAGCCCGGTACTGGACGGCATTGATCAAACAGGACTGGGGCTCGCGATGGTCAACACCCGGCTTGAGACCAACCTGACCGGGGTTTATGCTATTGGGGATGTGGTCGGCGGCACGATGCTGGCCCACAAGGCCTCTGCGGAGGGAGAGACCGCTGTGGCCAATATTGTGGGGAAAAGGAAGTCCTTCAATCCGGGATTGGTGCCTCGGTGTATATGGGGATTGACTGAAGTGGGCTCAGTGGGGATGACCGAACAGGAGGCCCGGACCGCGGGCCATAAAGTCCGGATAGGCAAATTTCCTTACATGAACAGCGCTGCCGCTCAGGCCATGGAGGACATCAACGGCCTGGTGAAGGTGGTGGGCGATTCAGAAAGCGGAGAGATCCTGGGCGTTCATATTATAGGCTCCCATGCCACGGACCTCATCGGAGAGGCGGTCATGGCCATGACCATGGAATCGGCCGTGGAGGACTTGGCTGCGGTGATCAAACCTCACCCTACGTTGAGCGAAAATGTCATGGAAGCCGCTCTGGACTGGAGTGGGCTGGCCATTCATTCGCCAAAAAAAGGCTAGGAAGGCAAGAGACAATACCATCTGAAATCATCATTCATAGGAGGTTAATCATGGAATACAACAGACCGCATGCAACTGCAAAATGGGGGACCATGGCTTGCGACTGGGAGGCCGGAGTCAACTTTCCCCGTCTCATCGAAGAACGTTTTCAAAAGGCTCAAGCCTCTGTGAAGGCAAGCGGCCTGGGTGCTGTTCTGGCGTTCAATTTTGACAACATCCGCTACATTACCGGGACCCACATAGGGGAGTGGTGCAGAGACAAAATGAACCGCTACGCGCTGTGTCCCAAAGAGGGACAAGCTTTTCTTTTTGACCCCGCCATCCCGGCAAAAAGGATCACATGCCCGTGGATGGGAGAGAGGATGGAACCCCCCATTGCCAACATGCTTGGATCCCTGCCGCCTGCAATGAATGTTCAAGACGGCTTCGCCAAGCAGATTAAAAGGGTCTTGACGGACTATGGGGTCGAAAAAGAGCCCTTGGGAATTGATATGATCGAGCTCTCCATGCTGAGGGCACTGGAAAAAGAAGGCATTGAGGTCGTGGATGGGCAGCAGGCCATGCTTGATGCCCGGGAGTGCAAAACAGGGGATGAAATCGAGCTCCTGAAGCAGGCGGCCAGCATGGTGGACGCGACTTACGAAGACATTGCGCGGGCCATCCGGCCGGGCACCAGGGAAAACGAACTGGTGGCCATTGCCAACCAGAGACTGTACTTGATGGGTTCGGAGCGGGTGGAATGCGTCAATTCCGTGTCCGGACCCAGGGGAAAGCCCCATTCTCATACCTTTGCTGACCGCATCATTCAGCCTGGAGACATGGTTTTCCTCGATGTGATGCATTCCTTCAATGGTTACCATACGTGCTACTATCGAACCTTCATATGCGGCAAACCCAATAAATACCAGCTCGAGGCCTACGAAAAGACCTCTCAATGGGTCAGCGCGGCGATCGATGTTATCAAGCCGGGTGTTACCACAGCGGATGTTTGTGCTGTTTGGCCGCCAGCTGCGGAGTTCGGATATCGGAACGAGGATGAAGCCTATCTTCTCCAATATGGCCACGGTATAGGGTTGAGTCTCTGGGAAAGACCGATTCTTTCTCGCCGGTTCTGCTTTGACCATCCCACGGAAATAAAGGAGGGCATGACCTTTGCGGTGGAGTGTTGGTGCGGAGCGGAGGACGGCTCAGGAGCGGCCCGAATCGAGGAAGAAGTTGTGGTGACTAAAGATGGTTGCGAGATTATTTTCAATTACCCCAGCGACCACTTGATTTCTTGCGGACTGCCGGGATGCGAGGTATACTAGGCCGCCGTCCCCGGGAAGATTTCCAATGGAACTTTTTTTGAAGGACTTGGGGATCAAAATTCTTAAAGTATTGTTCAAAAAGGAAAGGAGGTGAAGTATAGGCTGTCCAACACGGAGAGGTCCTGTTTATGAGGATAAACAGATCCCGCGATCAGAGAGCAAGGCTCATTCAATCTAAAAAAGGAGGACATACAAAATGGCTGACTATCAAGATGCAAAAGTGATAAGGCTCCATGAACTGCAATCCGCTTGCCCCCCTAAGCATGTCAATACGGATGCTTTCACCGTGATCGGGAAGGAAACCGGCGCCAAGAATTTCGTTCTTTTCCTTACGGAAGTGCATCCCGGCGGGGAAGCCCAGCTCGATGTGCACGAGGGCAGAGAACACTGCTATTTCGTCATTTCAGGGGTTGGCGATGCAGAGGTGAATGGAAAGAAGTTCACCCTCTTTCCCGGGGATTGCCTCTGGATTCCGCCCAGTGCGGAACACGGCGTGAAGCCTGTGGGCGGTCAGACCTTGAGGTTTGCGGTGGTCACGGCACCACCGCCCTGGGTTGATGTGTAATTTTGAAGCCCTCCATCATTTTGATCTGTGCCCCCCTTGTTTCCAGGACCAACAGGGCTTTTACTCAAGGGGGGCAACGATCCCGGGTTCCATTCGCTTCGGCGGGATGGCTTCATTTTAGAAGAGTTGATTGTTGGGGCCACAAGAGGGCCAACTTTAAGATGAAAAGGGGGATTTAACATGGAAAGGAAAAAGAGATTGGAAAACAAGGGAAAGGGCTTGACGCGGAGGGAATTTGTCAAGAAGACGGGTGCAGCGGGAGTGGCCCTTGGGGCGGCAGCCATGGTCCCATCATTTGCAAGAAGAGCTCTGGCCGCCAAAAGAGATTACATCCTGATCGGTCATCCCAATCCCAGCACGGGACCGCTTGCCGGATTCGGCGAAGCCTCTCCCTGGGCAGACAACCTGGCCATAGAAGCGATCAACAAGCAAGGGGGACTCTACGTCGAAGAATACGGGAAGAAAGTGCCTGTCCAGCTCAAGATGGTCGACACGGAAAGCGATCCCACCAAGGCATCGGAGCTGACCAGCAAGCTGATTCTCAAAGACAAGGTGGATCTCATCGTGGTGATGCACACGCCGGATACGGTCAACCCGGTGGATGCCATGTGCGAGAGATACAAGATGCCCTGTATTTCTTTGGATGCTCCGGTCGAGGCGTGGCTCACGGGGGGCCCCTACAAGTGGTCCTTTCATGCTTTTTGGCTTGTGGATACGGTCACCGACGTGTTCGTCGGCATGTGGAATCAATTTGAGGACAAGACAAACAAGGTGGTCGGAGGATTTTTCCCCAACGATCCCGACGGCTTGGCATGGTCTAAAGTGTTTCACAAAAAACTGCCCGCCCTGGGATACAAGTTTGTGGACCCCGGCAGATTTCCCTATTTCAACAAAGACTTCACCAGCTTCATCAGCCTTTTCAAGAAAGAAAAAGTTGATATTCTCACCGGCTGTTTGATCGCACCGGACTGGAGCACGGCCTGGAAGCAGTGCCACCAGCAGGGTTTGATCCCCAAGATGGCAACCATAGCCAAGGCGTGTCTCTTTCCCGCTGATGTGAATGCCCTGGGAGGCAACCTGCCAAACGGCTTGACCACCGAAGTTTGGTGGAGCCCCAATCATCCTTTCAAGTCGTCACTCACAGGCCAAACAGCGAAAGATCTCTGCGATGCGTGGACCAAGGAGACCGGAAAAGAATGGACTCAGCCCATAGGGTTCAAGTATGCAGGGTTTGAGATCGCCGCCGATGCCATAAAGCGGGCCAAGACTTTGGATAAGGACAAGCTGCGGAATGCCATTGCAAGCACCGACATGGACACCATTGTGGGTCACATAAAATACAATGATAAGAACTACTCCGAGACCCCATTGGTAGGTGGGCAGTGGGTGAAAGGGAAACAGTGGCCCTGGGAGCTTGAGCTTGTTTACAACAAACAGAATCCCTATATCAAGAAAACAGCGGATTTGGTTTTCCCACTTCCACAATAGAGCCGGACTTTCTGAGGAACTATGGCGAGAGCCAAAAGCGCTTTTGCCGTGGTTCCTCGCCTTTTGTCTGAGCCTATGAAGTAGATTTAAATGAAAGTTGAATGGTTTTC
>JARRRH010000299.1:0-4046 GCA_037380925.1 Deltaproteobacteria bacterium
ATTCTATAATGCAAGATGAGATAACCCCTTCGCTCCATCTCCGTTACAGAGATTTCATCACTACTACGAGTTAGTCCGCCCCCGTGCTCCGCATCGGTACTCTCAGTCTTGTGGGATCTCCACTTGAGTTTCTCCCTTAGCATCGGAACGACAGGTTCCCACGTTCCGCACAAAAGCCTAAATCAGGGTGCCGCCACCTTTATGCCGGGCGCCGCTCAGGCAGTAAACATGTTCCCCCTGAACTTGTCCTGGCGTTGGGTAGGCCACCAGTTTTGACGCCGTCCATTAATTTTCGACACCTCATCAATGGTTCGCTTTCGCTCGGCTCCCTGATTCATACCTGCCACGATCCTAAGCCGTGACTTTTGCTTAACGCTCACCACCCTGGCTTTTAGCCAGCGCAGCTTAAGGTGGTTTGGAGCCTGCTCCTGCAAGCCGGCTCCGGAGGGCCTACCTCCATCTTTTGTGCAACCTCGTGGCCCACCTACCCAAATTAAGCAGCTGTTGCCAACTCCGCCCTTTACAGGAGATTCCCTAAGAAGTGACATACGGGAAGCGCAGCATGCTCGTGGTACAAGGAGGTGGCTTGTTCTGTGGCATGTTGTAATATGGATACCTTATTCAGCCACGGACTCATTGCCCCTTTAATTATTTTGCTTGTATTAATACCGAAGGTATTTTGGTGTTTTGACTCAGTTCAGCATACCTTCATGCTGAAGGTGAACACATGTTCCTTTCCTCTGCTCAGTGCTCCCAACTATTTTAACTTTATCAACACACACCATCGGATAAGCTCTAACTGGATTTTCGCTCGAGCCAATTCCAGCAGGTTATCGAGATCTTACGATTTTTTCACAAATCCTTCAATTAGAGGACCGTTTCGAGAATCCCATCATACATATCCAATCAGAAGTTCAGGCGGCGTTTGAGAGTAGCGACAGATGAAATCATGACATGGGGCCGGAGGGGGTGTTTCCCAGCCCTGCGATAGCTCTTGCCGGAACCAAATCGAGGGAGAATTACACCTAGATTACCGATACAGAATTTGCTACCGGCATTTTCGAAGAATTCAGGTGGGAACCAGGAATTCCAACGGAACCCCAAAAAGAAAGAAGTCTTCTGCTTTTAGTTTGGAATCCCGCGCTGCTTGTAGCCTCATATAATGTCAAAAGAGAGAAGATTCCTTTTTGCCGGCGAAGCAAAGCGGAGCCTAAGTGATATTCCGCAGGTTGCTGTCACAAATATTCATCCTATAGACTTCTTTGTCCTTAGTCCACCCCGCCCTCAATTTGCCTTACCAAACCCTCCAGGTAGCAAACGAATTGCCAATGCTCTAAATGGGATAATTGAGTGTGGGAGGAGACGCCGAAATAGGATTTAAGGAGTTCCCGGATCCCGGGGCTCTTCACGGTCAACCCAAAATGTTCTAACAGTTCTGATTCCTTTTTGTAAAGATAGGGCCTCGTATGGATATAGCCTCCTTTGCTTGCAGCCTTTTCAAGCCTTCCCTGAATGGTGTTGCTGTACTTGTCCTCCAAATAATCAATGATCGCCGGGGCGCATTCTTTCGGCCAAGTCCATATGGCCGTCCACTTGTTGTTCTTGATTCCGAAATCCCTCTTAAATTTGCTGTATAAGACCGAATAAGCGCTTTTACCGAACCTCTTTTCTCGTGCCTCTCCGATTTTGTTGAAAAGCGTTGTGATTCTACTCTTGAGCAAAGGATCAGCTCCAATACTGCTTGGGGGTGGCAATATCTTCTTTTCCGATTGTTTAGTTGTTATGATGACGTCGCCTGCCACCTGGACATTTCCGTTGCCTGTGATACGCATTGATGTGGGGGGAGTTGTATTCTTCGATGAACGGCGGGGCTTCTTCTTGGTTGGTGTTGCCTCTTCCAGGATTTCACTCACTCTTTTCTTTAGGTCGTTTCTACCGGGTTTTTTAGCGCACTTCGCATCTTCTGCGACAGGCCTCAGGGCTATCACTTTCCCGTTGCGCTCTTCTCCTACCGCCACAGCAAACCCTCCGGATCAGGCTGCCAAACTCAAAAACCTTGCTACGGTCTCTTTATCTGCTTTTCTGGTTGTCTCTGACAGGTGATCGTATAGCAGTGATATGAGCTCAGCCTTTTTTGCAGGGGTCAGTTCAAGATGCTTCTCGGCCAACATATCTTCAAGGACTTCTATTATTCCTCTCAACAAATCTGAATCAAGAGGAGATCTTCCTCCCCCAAAGACAGTCGCTTCCTCCTCAAGTTTCCCTGGCAAGCCAGTTAGAAGCCATTTAATATCAATATCGGTATTCCAAATCAATTTCGACAGGGTTTCCGAAGAGGTTTTTGTCTTGTTGTTTTCAATATCGGAAAGGGAAGCTTGTGATATTCCAATTAATTTTGAAAATTCTGTAACATTTTTTCCCATAGATTTGCGGAAGGACCTCAGCCGACTCCCGAACGTATCTTCGCTATCCTGATATTTTTTGCTTGACATTTATCGGCTTTCCGATAATCTTAGGGCAGTTTCACGGTCAAGTTTTACGAATCAACCCCAAAGGAGCCTACCATGACCCCGGAAGAAATCAGGATTGAACTTTTCAAGCGTAGAAAAGAGATCAATATGGCCATGATCGCGAGAGATCTCGGATGCACCCGCCAGGCCATCGGCGCCGTGATAGACCGCAAGATCGTTTCCAGAAGGATTATGGAGGCGGTGTCCAATGCAATCAAACGCGACAAGAAGTATGTCTGGCCTGAGTACTATTTGAAGAAGACCAGCTAAGGTCGTGACATTCTAGGCCTTATAGATTGAACAGTCAATGTCTAAGTTAAGCCGAAAAATTGACAATAGAAACCAGCTGAGCATCTTTGATTTCGTCAAAGACTACTCCACCTCCAATCCTACTACAGAAGCACGGTTCAAAATTATAGACCAGCTCAGGGCCGCGCTGAGATCGGCCATCAAGGGCTGTCCGCGTTCTAGGCATGAGATCGCCGGGGAGATGAGCCACCTTTTAGGCGAAACGGTCACCAAGGAGATGATTAATTCCTGGACCAGGGAATCTGATGATATCAACGGACGGACTGCCCGGCACATTCCTGCCGAGTACCTGCCTGCTTTCTGCAAGGTCACCGGAGCAAACGAGCCGCTGTTTGTTATCGGCAGAGTAGTTGGGCTTTTTGTATTGCCGGGGCCGGACGCCTTAAGAGCGGAAATTCAGAGGCTCGATGAGGAAATTAAGAAGACTCAAACGAGAAAGAAAGAGCGTCTGATTTTCTTAAAGGAGATGGAAAAGGCATAAGTCGGGGATTTGAGGATGAGCGGTTTCCGCAGTTACACTATGACTGAGATTTCGCGCTTCCTGGAAGTGACAAAACAGACAGTTGCCAAGCGGGCGAAGAAAGAGAATTGGCCTTATGAGGAGGGGAAGAACAAGAACGGGTTTGTCTTTTCTAGACTCCCCGACCATATCAAGGCGGCCATCATAGCATCAAGAAACCAAGGGGCTCTTCCATGTCTGTATGAGGGGGGTTCAGAGTCCCCCATTACTACTAAAGACGTCGTTCCACATACAAACTCCTCTGTCCACGAAGCGCCCTCCGAGGTTGATCCCAGTTTCCAGCAATGGCAACGCAAACCTGAATCGTGCCGTGAAGAGGCCATGAAACGCCTCGCGGTGGTCAAAAAGGCGAGGTCCATCAAGGCTCGAACCAGGAGAGGGAAAACCAGAGTTCTTGAAAGATATGCAAAATCCCAGGGGATCAGCCGCGCAACCCTTCAAAGGTACGTCAGCGCTGCCGACAAAGCCCTCCAATCCGCCCGGAAGAACGGTACAGAAACCCTCATGGCCCAAATCCTGGCCCTTACCCCCAATTACGGGAAAAGCAAAGGGGTTTACAGGGCCTTTTCACCAGAAGCTATCCACTACGCCCTCGCCCTCTTTGCGGGCCAGGAATACCTCAACCTCTCAGATGTCTACAAGCACACATTGAACGAGGGCTATATCCAGGGCTGGAAGGTCGGTTCCTATGACGCCTTCAGGGATAT
>JARRRH010000300.1:0-4039 GCA_037380925.1 Deltaproteobacteria bacterium
AGATCAGATCCTAGGCGGTTAGACCTTTATTTGCCATTTGAGCCTTGGAATTCATCATTTTCTCTGCGTCTCCCCTTTGGGGCTCCAAGGTGCTGTCTCCTCCCCAATCTTGGCGCAGGACGATCTCCTTCTGTTTTTACTTTTCAGTAAGCACCCCTCCTGCCCAGAACTGCAAAAATCGTCTCGTAGATAATGTTCATATCCATGGCTGTGTTTCGGTTGTAGATGTAATAGAGGTCCAGCAAGACCATGTCTTCAAAGGCTACCTCGCTTCTCGCTGCCACCTGCCACAACCCGGTAACCCCCGGCCGAATACTAAGGCGCTTTTTATGCCAGTCTTTGTAAATCTCAAACTCGTAGGGCAAGCACGGCCTCGGACCCACCAGGCTCATTTCGCCCTTGAGCACATTCAGGATTTGAGGCAGCTCGTCAAGGCTGGTTTTCCTGAGGAACCTGCCTACCGAAGTGATCCTCGCGTCATCAAAGACCTTCAAAGGCTTACCCCCTTCAGTTTCAGGCCGGATTTCTCCTTTGATGAGTCGCGTGACATAATTTTTGTGTATGTCGAAACCGTCATCCACAATCATGGATCTGAACTTATACATAGTGAAGGGATTACCGTTTTTTCCTATGGCTTTTGCCTTGTAAAAGACCGGCCCTTTTGAGGTTAGCTTTATGGCGAGACCCACCACGAAAAAGAGCGGCAAAAGCATTATCGTGGCAGGCAGAGTGATCAAGGCATCCAGGCTGTGTTTGACCCTGTTGAAGAATCTGCTGTTCTTTTGAGAACACATGCGGATCATGGGAAGGCCGCAAAAGTTGTCTATGTAAAGCTTCATTTCGATGACCGGCAGAAGCTTTGGCGGAAACCAGACCGTGATGTCTTCCGATGTGCAGTAATCGAGCAAGGAGACGAGAACTTCCTTGTCCATGGATTCGTCGGTAATGATAACTTCATCGATCTTTTCTTTTCTGACGATCTCAGGGACGTCCCTGAGCTCGCCCAGTTTTCTTTTTCGCGCAGGCATCCCCAGCGCATCGACTTCCTTTGACCCGGCAAACCCCGCGACCCAAAAAGGCGCATTCAACTTGACCACGTGGCTGGTAATGAGTTTTGCCTCCTCATCCGTTCCAATAACGAGGACCTGCCGTCTGAAGTGCCGGCGCATGCATTTGTTGAAAACCACCTGAACCAGAAAAGTCCGGCCTGCCAGGAATATGCCCGCAGCCAAGAACACTCCAATCAAGACCGTGCTCCAATTGTTCAAAACATCCGGTGCTTTATCAGGAATCCATAAAGCCATGATCCCTGCAAAGACAAAGCTTACGCCAGCCGCCTTTAGAAAATTGACCAAGTACCTCCAGTAGAATGAGCTAAGCACTAGCAACAGGATGCCCATGAAAGACATGAACAAAAGCGCCGGTATCCCCCGGAAAAGCTCTGGGTAGGAGTACAGAATAAAAATCATCACCAGAACCAGAATGCTCCAGCAAAAGGACTTGAGAAGACTCGCCACATGTGGCTTCAAGTGAAATATTTGATGGTAGCTGTAGAGATGGTA
Organism: Deltaproteobacteria bacterium; assembly: GCA_037380925.1. Taxonomy (GTDB): domain Bacteria; phylum Desulfobacterota; class DSM-4660; order Desulfatiglandales; family HGW-15; genus JARRRH01. Next base: position 1,563 of record JARRRH010000300.1, read on the forward strand.
GGTGGAAAAAAAGACAATCAAAACAAGAGAAAGAAGCAGAAGACTGCCTATTTCCGCAGGCCTTCCTTCAATCAGCCAGACAAGTCCTGTCACTTTCGCAGCGACCCAGAAAGCGGCAAGACACATTCCGATGTCAAAAATAAACAGGGAAATCTGATAGGTAGATAGACCGCTTCTCCGGGCCTTCGCTTTCTTCTGATCAGTTCCCTCCAAAACAGCCTCGAACTGGAAAGTACCCTGTTTGCTGGGTATCTCACCCATTCTGCTGGGGCCTCCTCTTAACAAATCTGCTGTACTAAAAAAATATGCAAATCTTGTGCCCTCCACGCCCACAATGTAACTCTTTGTAATTACAGCTAAAACCAGGTAGGCACCGAGCTAATCAACACCAGCATTATGTAAAGATCTGCTGAAATGTGGAAACAACTTACACACTAATATGTCCCTACCTCCTTTTGCGCATCAATCGACCGAAAACTCTTTGACCGAGCGATCGAAAGCCTTAAAATTTGGAAGTTATGAGGTTGGTGGTCTTAAATCACTTGGGATGTTGACGAGGCAGGTGTACAATTTGAAAGGAGTTGGGCAGCTATCTAACTGGGGTGCAATCGATTGCAGATATTTGACCGGGAAGATTTGACACTGATTTCTTGCGCTCTGACTCTTTGCCGTTTTAGTGATGGTTTTTTCCCATTGTAGCGTTATTGATACTCTGCTCTTCCCCCTCTCTTTTCCGCCTTTCTCAGCCCCCACAAAACTGGCGCCAATAAAATAAGCCCCACTATGAAGAATGGAATCCCGCCGCTCGTGTGAAGCCAACTTCGTCCAATGAAATCTGGATTCACATATGCCGCGAGCAAGGAAAGGGTCACAATTCTGAGGGCGTTCTTGAAAACGGTAATGGGAAAAACGCTGAAAACCAGGATGACCTTGCTATAACTTTTCCTGAGAAAGAGGTAACCCGCAAGGACACTGGTTATGACGAGGCAAAGGCTGGATCGAATCCCGCTGCACTGCTCTGCCACCACGACCGTAATTCCCGGAATCGAAAACGAGAACCCTTCGCGGTGAAAGGGAACCCCGAGTACCTTGAGTACAACCTCAGTGGCGTTCGCTGATCCTGTCTGCAAAACTTTCACGACCGAATCCAGAATGGGGGTGGGGATCGGGATTACAAAAACGAGAAACAACAAAGGGAACAACGCCTTTTTGAAAGCCAGACTTCCGTAGGCAAGCACAAAGCTCCCAATGAGCCACACGACTGCCCCGGACATTGCCATGGCCAGGAAATTATTTCCCTGAAGTCCTAAGAAATGCTTTCCCAAATAGAAAAAAAGACCGCCCGCCGCAATCAGCGGAAGACCCCCAAGCCAGTTCCATCTCGCTTCCGTGAAGATCCTTTTTCGCCTGTAATACACGATAAAAGCGCTGACCAGCGGAACGAGCGGGGTGTAAGAATAGAGGTGGTTGTTGAATGACATCCTGAGAAGCTGCACCAAAGCGTTGTGGAAAATCGCTGCCCCCACCGCAACCAAAAGGAGGAATGTGATATGTTCAACCACCATGCTGGAAACGCCTTCCGCCAGGCTTTTTGCGTCCAATTGCCGTGTGCTGTTCGGTTCCAATTCTTAGCCAGATGTTGTCAAAAATTTGATGGTTCCGGATTCATCTGTTCCGTCTCCATTTGCTCAGACCAGTCAGTCTCCAGAACTAAGAACCCAGCTTCTGATCCATCATGCAGAGTCACAACTAAGCCGCGTCAATTACGTTCTTGAAGTTCAGCTGGCTATTCACAAAGATATCAATGCTAAAGACCAGCGATAATTATTGGGCATCTCCCACAAAATTTCTGGCCGACTTTAGATAAAGGACTGCTTCCCCTGTAAATGGAATTTTGAGAGAAATGTCATTGCCTCCGCTAACGGTCTCTCCCTTGACTGTTTTTCCTGACCGTGGATTAAACCATTCCACCTTAAACACCGATGACGTTCCGGACAGATCAAGCCGTATCTTACCTGTCTTTCCAAAAAGTTGGAGTAGCCGTCTTCGCTTTCCCCAAATCTCAACTGGCACGTACACCAAATATTCCGATCCTCGATTGGCCAAGCAATATTTCGTAATGCTTAACTCCCACTGGGGAACCATATTCGCAAGGTTTATTCTCCTTGCATATTCAAGCGTCTGACCCATCGCTATCCGAGTCTCAACGAGTCCAGAACGATTTGGATCATTCCATTTAGCTTCGTAACCTGGAGCCCTATTTTGAAGAACATCCATCAAGATCGGGTTAAGTCCTCTTAAAAAACTTTTCCATACCCATTCTCTAGTCGGCTCATAAAGAACATCTATGAGATGGTCCGTATCGCTAATAATCACCTTCCTGCCCCTTGCTTCTGGAGGGTCGAAGCAATAATCCGCTCCTGGTTCTTTGCGAGGAGAGATCCAATCCGCTGGACTCCTGAATAGGTCGCTGTTTC
>JARRRH010000300.1:4147-4804 GCA_037380925.1 Deltaproteobacteria bacterium
CGCTTAAATTTGCCTTTTTCCAAATCTCTAATATACTCTATCATGTGGTATTGCCAAGCAACAGAGTGCCCACCAATTTCATTCCCGATCTCGTAGAGTACATTATCCAAGTCATTAAGAGTATCGACTATCTTTCTGACATATTTTTTCTGGTGCTCAAGCACGTTCTGGTTCTCGAGTGTAAAAAAAGCATCATCCTTTCCGTCAATACCATTAACATTGTTGGCAGGGTTGAAAGGGTGGGTAGCCCAATTGAATATTCCATCAAACAGCATTACAGATACATAAATGCCACTTCTCCCAGCTTCTACAACCCTTGAACGGAGCCTTTCAAAGTAGGCCTCATTAAACTTGGTTACATCGAACCTCCCTTGTCCATCATTTCCCATCCTCGATTCAACCCGCTCCCACGGCATCGGAACAATCAGGGTCTCTGCCCCTTTTTTCGTGGATTCCCCGACCTTCCACAATCTTATAAAATTATGATTACTGTCCGTCAAAAACTTCAGATAAGCTGTAAAACTAAACCTTGGCGTCTTCCCTCCCCAGTCCTGCAAATTGTCCCAAACGTGAGATCCCGTTAGATATATGGCTTTCCCTGTGTCATCTGTAAAATAGCAAAGAGGAAATCCCTTTATATGCTCAGGTGAAAATGTC
>JARRRH010000301.1:0-4031 GCA_037380925.1 Deltaproteobacteria bacterium
GGTCTTTCTCAACAACCTCGAACTCTGCTTCGGGAGCCAGTCCGATGAGGGCCTTCAGGGCAAAGGAGGCAAACCTCACTCCCTTTTGCGCCCGGGCCCGAGACCTTTGGGTGTCAGCACGAAATGCATCCACCCTGTAAAGATCGCTTTCCGCCACATTCAGCGCGTTCAGCTCCAGGAGCCGGCTGATCCGCTTTTTGGCTTCATCAAAAAACTCGCGGGCCTCGTCCGCCGACTTCACGCCCCCCTCTGCAAGAATCAAGGCGTAGTAAAGCTCCGTCACCCTCAGCGCGATCTCGTTTTCCTTGCTGGTGACCGTGAATTTCCGCGCATTGACGCCGGATCTGGCAGCTTCCTTGCGGCGGGAAAGCTTCCCGAAAGTATAGAGAGGCTGGGTTACTGTAAGATCCACTCTCCCAAAAACTCCAAGACTTGACAGCCCTTCCGGAGACGGATCATAGATTCTGTTGTCTCTAATCACCGGCTCCTCTGCATCATTGACCGGCCCGATCAGGGCCGTGCTCTCAATCTGAGGATAATACCCGGCCTTCGCTTGGGCAAGCTGACTTTCTGCAATCGCCAAATCGCTCCGGTTCTCGGCCACTTCGGGACTATGAACAATTGCCATTTGGATCAATTCCTCCAAGCCCAGGACGAGCTTCCCCCGTTTCTGTTCTTCCCCCAAGGCCCAGCCACGGCAAAGGAGAATAAAGCCCAACCCGGCCATGGTTGCCGTCAAGCACAGCTTGAAATACAGAGCCCTGCACGGTTTCAAACCCATCTAACGCCTCCTTTCTTTGCTCATTTGGGCAAGAACCCCTTTTGGCCGTTTTTCCGCCAGGAAGGCGGCATATATCAAAAGCCCGACCCCCGCCCAGAAGGTCTCCTTCAGCCGTGTGGCAAGACCGTAGGTCAAGCCTAGGGCGGACTCGAGCCCCACTGCTTTAAAGGCAAGGATTCTTGTCCCTTCTCTTACCCCGATATCGAGAGGAATGGGAAAAGTGAGGAGGTCCATCCAGGTGCCGAGAAGCCAAATAGCGGACGCTGTGTGCAGCGAGGCGTTACCCGCCATAATGAACAGAAAAAACCAGGTTTGGCCGATGCTGCACGCCATGCCGGCCATGTGCCATACGATGGAGAGGGGCAGATCTAAGGGCTGATTCCTGTAGAAGAGTTTAAGATCATCATCGACCCGGGTGATGGATTCGGATACCTTTCCTAGGGCCTTGCCGCCGATCCGGTGGGCCGCCAGCCATCGGACAATGGATCCCAATTTGCCCCACTTTTGGACGGCAAGAAAGCCCAGAATACCGGCCCCCAGCAAAACCGTGCCGGTGAGCATGGCAGCCAAGGCCCCGGCGGGCAGGTTTATGCCCCAGAGGATGAGAAAGGAACCCAGGACCACAAAAACGAGCTGGGCCAGGGCATACGATAGCTTGCCGATAATCACCCCGGTGGCCGCTTCAGGGCCCCGATGGTTCATGGCCAACAGGGTGCCTTTCGTCACTTCCCCTCCCAGGGTAGCGGTAGGGGTGAGGTAATTGATGGAAAAGCCGGCCAAGTGGATGCCGTAGAGCCGCAAGAAGGAAAGGGATCTGTACGGGCCGGAGAGGCAGTGCCGCCACCCCGCAGTATGAAACAGATCCACCGCCCCCTCTGCAAGGATGAGGATCGCCAAGCCCCAGCCCAGACGGATGAGATTGTCATAAAGAGTCCGGAGGCCGATCTCCCAGATCAAGAATCCCAGCAGGAGGACTCCCAAGATGAGCGTGTAAATGTGAAATCTCTTCATAGGCATTGAGAATAGCTGGAAAAGGGCGCGCGACCTGCGAAGGTTCCATGAACATCCTCATCCTTCTCAAAGAAGATCTTCGACCTCCAAAAGGCAGGATCCCGACAGCTGAGAGCGATAGGCCAGTTCGATGAGATGAGCACACCACTTTCCTTCTCGGAAATTGGCTCCCCGGGCCTTATCATCCGCGATCTCGCGACGAAAACTCTCGACCACCTGTGCCATCCACTGGGGATGATGGGACCCTTTGGACAGGGGCTCGGGAAAATCGTACCGCACGGGCGGCGCCCCGTTCCCGGTCTCCAAAATCAAGTGATCGTCACCCATCGCGAGTGTGCCTAGGTCTCCTATGATGGTTCCATGATTCCTGCGGCAGTCGGCCCGCCAAGTCAAGTGAAGCCGCGCCTCGGCGCGGGGAAAGTGCATGGCCAGATCAACGGTGTCTTCCAGATCGGAACCCTGGGTTTGCGGATATTGCATGTGGGCTGAGAGGGAGAGGGGCCTTTCCTTCATCATGGAGAGAATCAGGTAGAGGTTGTGCCAGCCGTGATCGAGGAGAATGCCTCCGCCGGCGAATTGGGCGCACTGCCGCCAGTTGGAAATCCCTCCGCCGGAGTTGGGGGTTCGAAGCACGGAAAGGCAAACGGACCGGACCTTGCCGATACGCCCTTCACGGATGAGTTCGAGGGTCCGGCTCCAGAGAGGCGCATACTTCCAATTGTTCACCACGAAAAGGGCCCTGTGAAGCCGATTCCCGGTCTCCTCGATTTGCCGGAGAAGTCCTGAAGAGGTGAACAGAGGTTTCTCACAAAAGACGTGCAACCCCGACCGGCACGCTCTAAGCATAAGTTCCCCGTGGAAGGAGGAAGGGGTGCAGATGTCCACAAAGTCCACATCCCCGTCTTCAAGCAAAAGATCTAGATCCGCATAGATCCGGGCGTCCGGGAGCACTGTCTTGATCAATTCCCTCCGTTCCGGGATGGGTTCCACCACCGAATCTATCTTAAAATGTTTGCTCTGCTGCCATACCGGGAGATGAGCGTGGAGGGCCACGTTGCCGAACCCCAAAAGGGCCCCTCGCAACGGATCGCCGGATTTCTTCCCGTTTCCGCCCATGGCCCGGTTCCTATCTTCCCCTGAAAGGGATGTTTTCGGCAACGAATTTGAATACCTCGTCGAGAATTCCCAAGCCTTCATCTGCTTCCTCTGTGCGCAAAACCAGGGGAGGATTAATCCGAAAGTTTGACTTGTAGTTCATGCTGACCATCCCTCTCTTCAATGTTTCAAGAAAGATCCGCTTTGTCACATCCAGGTCCAAAGGTTCTTTGGTTTTCCGCTCCTTGACGAGTTCCACGCCGATGAGGAGTCCACAGCCTCTGACGTCTCCAATAAAATCGTATTTTTCCTGAAGCCGGGACAGCCCCTCGACCAGGTGATTCCCTACCTTCCGGGAATTCTCCACCAGGGAATCGTCCACAATGGTTTGAATGGTCGCCAGGGCGGCTGCGCAGGCCAGGGGATTTCCCCCGTAACTGCTGGAGGACGAACTCGGCTTTGAAAAGGGACGGCTGGCGGTGATCTCTTCCGTGGAGACGAGACCGCTGATAGGGAACCCGTTTCCCATCCCTTTCCCAATGGTCATGATATCGGGCCGGATACCTGTGTGGTTGGATCCAAACAGGGCCCCGGTGCGGCCGAAGCCGGTGATCATCTCATCGGCGATGAGGAGGGCGTCATTTTCACGGGCAATCTCAACCAGACCCGGCAAGAACTCGGGGGGCGGAATCACATTGCCCGCAGTGCCCTGCATGGTTTCTACAATGATTGCGGCAAGGCTCCCGGCCGTGCTGTTCCTGATCATTTTGCGAAGAAAGTCGAGGCAATAAATCCCGCATGCCGGGTAGGTCATCTTAAAGGCACAGCGATAGCAGTCGGCATAAGGGGCCAGGTGAAGGCCGGGGTGAAGCACTCCCCAATCTTTCTTGAAGGGATCCCCGATCAATCCCATCACGCCTCCGGTCTTCCCGTGGAACCCGCCCCAGAACCCGAGGATCTCAAACTTCTTGGTATAGGATTTTGCCAAACGCAGGGCCGCCTCTACCGCCTCCGCCCCGCCGCTGTAAAGCTGGATCTTGGTCAGCCCGGCAGGTGTCAGGGAAGCGATCAAATGGAGCAGTGAAGCTCTGACTTGGGTCGCAAAACTCCCTACCGTCACTTTTCCGAGCTGTTCTTCGATGGC
>JARRRH010000302.1:0-4019 GCA_037380925.1 Deltaproteobacteria bacterium
TCAAGTATGAATCCATCGGATTCTTTCCCTCTTCCACTGCTATCCCACCTATTCAAACTCCTGCAATGTTCTTAATCCAGCCAAAAACTGAGATCGTCTTTTCTGATGACGATATCACAACAGCCCTGATATCTCATGTCAAGGGCGGATAATGGCAAAACAGGATCTTAGTCCTGTCGTTCATCAGAGACCCTTTGCGAGTGATTTCATTTAATTAAGACTCGATTAGGCCCATGATTAGGTTAGGTCCCAAATTATTGCGCCTCAAATTCCAGCCTGCCGTAGAACCACGTACAGAAATTGTATAGCCAAAATACTTGACTTTGCCAGGTGTCGCGTTTATATCAATTTAGCCATATGGCTGGATTGATCTAGATTCCTTCGTAGGATCCCATCTCTCTGGTAATCTATTTGCTAAGCGAAAGAAACAATGCATTCAGTGTTTTACAGTCGAAAGTCCCCTAAGGAGGACTTAAACAACGGACTAACCACTTTGAATCATAGAGGCGGAAATCATGTCATTGAAAGAAATCCCTTGCAAAAAGCCTGATTCTTCGGGTGTGGTACCGACGCCTTCTTCAGGGTCCGGCAGCCAGTCTGGCGGCGATGTTAAAGCCATTGAGTTTGGTTAGCTGGGATCTATTCTTAATATTGGGAGTGCCCAGCACCTTTTAGGACCCTTGCTCGAAGAGCATTTCCTAAAAATCGCCAAATCCATGAAAGGGGATGATACCGGCTCAAGCGGTCGGCTGCTTTTTCCCAAAAGCGCTGCACAACAAATGAATGACCCAATGCTTTAAAGAACAGAAATAAGGAGGAAAACGATGAGACGATTAATTCTTGCGGTGATGTGTTTGGCTTTGGTTATCTGCTTTTTGCCGGCTGGTTCTTCGTCTGAAGACAAGGTTTTGTTGATGGCGACCACGACCAGCACGGACAACACCGGCTTGCTTGACTATCTTATGCCAAAATTCAAAGAGGCAACCGGAATTGAGGTAAGGTGGGCGGCAACCGGCACGGGAAAGGCTCTCAAGCTGGGAGAGAACTGCGATGTGGATGTTCTCATGGTCCATGCCCCAGAGGCCGAGCAGAAATTCATTAAAGATGGATTTGGCGTGGATCGCCGCGAAATCATGTATAACGATTTTGTCATCATCGGGCCAGCCGACGACCCTGCCGGAATCAAGGGAAAGTCGGTTAAAGCTGCCTTGCAAGCGATTGTAAAAAAGCAGGCGATCTTTGTCAGCCGTGGAGATAATTCCGGGACGAACAAAAAGGAACTTTCCTTGTGGAAAGCGGCAGATTTGCCCATACCGGACAAAGAACCCTGGTACGTGCAAACTGGCCAGGGGATGCTGGCGACCATCAACGTGGCGGCTGAACGCAACGGGTATACGCTGACAGACCGCGGCACTTACATAAAATATGAGGCGAATCTAAAAGGGAATCCGCCGCTGAAGATTTTGGTCGAAGGGTATAAGGCCCTGCTGAATCAGTACAGCGTAATTGCTGTAAATAGGAAGCACTGCCCGAACGCGAAATATGACTTGGCCGAGCAATTCATCGACTGGATCACAGGCGCCAAGGCGCAGCAAGCCATCAAAGATTACAAACTGTTAGGAAAGCAGTTGTTCACACCAAACGCGAAAAAAATGTAGTATTCCGCTGAGATCGTGTGATACAAAGAGGAGGCATGAGGGGGTACCCCCACCCACTTCTTTTTCGATTAATCAGCCTTGTTAACCGGATGAACCCAAAAATCTGGATAGCGTACGGGTGAACGCCGGTACTGAAGGCCAAGATATGTTTTCACTTCAATCGCACCTTTTTTACCTCTCAAAAGTGTCATGAATTTCTTTCTAGAGGGATTTTCCCAAGCCTTCCACTTATTGATAAGCGGCAACGCTGAAACCTACTCTGCTGTCTTTGCGACGATGAAGGTGTCCAGCTACTCCATCGGGTGCAGCCTTGCCATGGGGATACCACTGGGATTTTGTTTAGGCTATTTCGACTTCCGCTGGAAAAGGCCGGTTCGAACAATTGTCGATACGATGATGGCTCTGCCAACTGTGTTTATCGGTCTCCTTGTTTATGCCTTCGTGACCCGCCGCGGCCCGCTGGGAGACTTCGGTTTGCTCTTCACCCTTCCCGGCATTGCCATCGGCCAGACGATTTTGGCATTGCCAATCGTTGTAGCCCTGAGTGCCGCAGCGGTCGAAAGCATGGATAAAAAGCTCCGGACGACGATCATGTCCTTGGGAGCCAACCGGCGGCAACTCTTTTTGAGCACTTTATGGGAATCTCGACACGGCATTCTATCCGGCGCGATCGCTGCCTATGGACGCGTGATGACCGAAGTGGGGATTGCCATGATTGTCGGTGGCAATATCAAATGGCACACTCGCACTATTACAACGGCCATTGCATTGGAAACCAACAAGGGGCAATTTGGCATGGGCGTGGCTCTCGGGTTTGTCTTGTTGATGATTGCGCTGTGCGTGAATGTCTCAGTTTCATTTTTGCGCCGAAGGTATTAAGAAATTGAGTTTCCCTATATACAAAATCAGTTCCCTAAAACATTCGTATGCCGGCAAGACTGTTTTAAGAATTGGAGATCTCAGTATTCAACCGGCTTCGATCGTCGGGCTCGTCGGCCCAAATGGAAGCGGTAAAAGCTCTCTGTTAAGACTCCTCGGCCTGATTGAAAGACCCGTGCAAGGACAAATACTTTTCGATGGTCGCCCGGTCGAGCCTTTTTCGGACGTCGCCCGATTCCTCATTACATTACTCCCGCAAGAACCCTTCCTTATGAAACGCAGTGTGCTGAGCAATATTTCATACGGCCTCAGGTTAAGGGGTGAAGGCAAAAACGCAGATGAAAAAGCCAATGCAGCGCTTTCTCTGGTTGGCCTGGACGGCAAGGAATTTGCCCGCAGGCCCTGGTATGCACTTTCAGGCGGCGAGACACAGCGTGTGGCTTTGGCCGCAAGACTAGCGCTAAAACCCAAAGTCCTTTTGCTGGATGAACCAACGGCCAACGTAGATGTTGCCAGTGCACAGCTTATCAAGGAGGCGTCCCTCAAGGCGCGTCGGGAATTGGGGACCACGCTTGTGATAGCCAGTCATGACTGGCAGTGGCTTTATGAAGTCTGCGATGATGTCCTGCATCTAGTTGAGGGAAAGATTTTTGGTACAGGGCACGAAACAATTATTTTTGGACCTTGGCAAGAGTTAGGCTCGGGAGTATGGGGCAAGATTTTGTCGGATGAGCAGCAGTTGCGAGTGTCCGCCCCCCCGGATAAGGAGAAAGCCGCCGTAATCGATGCATTGTCTGTTTGTGAAAACGGGTCGGCAGTTTTTGAAAAGGATATTGTCTTGGAGGGTACTGTTTCACGGCTCAGCCTGGAAAGAAAAACAGGTCAAATATTCGCCACGATCCTTGTTGGGGATCTTCCCTTTACGGTGGGGTTAACGCCTCAACAGAGCAGGGACAAGAATGTTTTTCCCGGCAAACCCATTTACATCGGCTATCGCCTAGATCAGATCAAGTGGATTTGAGGATCTTATGAGTACATTACAATTTCAGGATGCTTGCAGACAGTGTAAAGCTTTGAGCAGTTAAATTTGGCCTCTTTAATGAAAACAGATCCTTGACTGACAGGCTTACTTTCTCCCAAACTCCGTATTAAAAAGGCAGTTCCTATCAAGAAAAGCAAAGGAGAGGGACCTTGAAAACATCGGTCTTCGTTAGGGGGGTGTGGATTCTTCTAATTATTTTTCTTGTACTCTTTTTGACTGGATTTGGGAGCTTGGCTCAAACGGGGGAAGATATCCCCTTTGAAAAATGGATAGGGAAAACGGTTAACGTACGGATAAGCTGTGCTTCTTGTGCTACCAGCGAGCCATTGTGGCTAAAAAGGGCGAAAATAAGGGAGGTGACTGATAAAGGACTGGTTGTTATTGAGGCGGATGGATTTCCATACTATTTTCATAAATACATGATAAAGGAGATACAAATC
>JARRRH010000303.1:0-4663 GCA_037380925.1 Deltaproteobacteria bacterium
GTCCAAAATAACTTTGAAATGAGCTTTTTAGTTGCATAAATGTTTGTTTTGGACAGCAGTGATACAAGGCATTTTGCGAACCACATCCCAGCCCTGGTGACCCGCTGGGGTATGGGTCTTGAGGAACAGCCTTTCAGGATTTAGTGCCGTTTGCGGAACGGCGGTATAGAGATGCGAGAACTTCTGGAGCAATGCCAAGCGCCAAACCGAACAGAACGATTTGATTGATCAAAAGAGTTCGAAGCGTTCCGCCGGACCGCCACCGCCGGGCCGAGGTTACGGCCTCAGCCGACGACGTAAGAACGCGACCGTGCTTTGAGACATGCCGAACAAAAAGGAGGTCTTCGGCTATGGGGACCTGTGGAAAACCGCCGCATTCCTGGAACAACCCTTTTCGGATGAACAAAGCCTGATCTCCATAAGGCAGCCTGAGAAATCGGGAACGGAAGTTTGTGGCGGCCTCGATGAACCGCATGGAAGGGCTGTCCGGGTCCGTTTTGAAGCGGAACGCGCCGAGAACGACTCCGGGGTCCATTAAGGTTTCAAACACCTGGAACACGTATTTCTCCGGGAGCCGGGTATCGGCGTGCAGGAATAGAAGAACCCGCCCTTCAGCAACCGCCGCGCCCCGGTTTTGCTGAAGGGCGCGGCCCCGAGCGCTGGTCAAAACTCGGGCGCCGGCTTGGGTCGCCCGCATCGCTGTCTCATCCGTGCTCCCCCCGTCCACTACAATGATCTCTGCGTCATCGCACCGGGCATGGCGAATGGCCGCTTCTATGGTGTCTGCCTCGTTCAAAGCGGGAATGACGATGGAAAGGTAGGGCCTCGCCCATCCGGGCAAGGCGTGCTCAAGATCTTCTCCCGTGTCGATGTCGGCCAAAGGATCGAGGCAATACGTCAAAAGACCCCGGTCCCTTGAAGAGGAAAAGGTCTGCGCAAGGACCCCCGTGGTTCCCCAGGGGATATTGTGGAAAATAGGCATTGGCTCTTTGAGGCCTACGAGCCAGTATCCGCCGTCCGTGCTCGGCCCGAACACGAGGTCGTTCTCCTTCAACGCATCAAAGGCCTCTTCAAGGTGGAGTGCTTTTACTTGCGGCACGTCCGTCCCTATAAGAACCACGCGGCCGCACCCGTCATGGAACGCTTCACAAAATGCCGCCTCCATTCGCCCTCCCAGACTCCCGGACCTTTGCATTCTGAGCAGAGCATGAGACCCCAGCCACCTCTGCATCTGCTTTTCGCTTCCACCGTCGTAGCATACGTAGAGTTCGGTTCTGTATTTTGAGGCAAAGGCTTGGGCTGTCTTGAAAGTCTTTTCAGTGATCTGTCTTTGAAGGTCAGCGGCTCCGGACGGGCCCAAAACAGGAATGAGCCGGGTCTTTGTCTTCCCCGGCACGGGATAGCGTCCGAAAACAATCAGACGATCCCGCAGGTGTTTGTCTCGGCTACCCATTTGATAAAATCGTTTCACGATTTTATGGTTGTCTCATCGAATCATCTCAAAGGCGACCTTTGCGGCTCCAAGAAGGGCCGCCTTGTCGTTGAGGATCACGCGCAGTGGGATTTTCCTTAAATAGTCCTCAAACCGTCCCTTATCGACAAAGCTCTTCGCGAAGCCCCCTCCCTGAAGCGCAGGCAGGATTTTAGGAGGAATCCCGCCCCCTAAATAAACACCGCCCGTTGCCGTGCCGGTCAGGGCAAGGTTTCCTGCCGTGCGGCCCAGAACCGATACAAACACCTTAAGGGCTTCCCGGCAAAGAGGGGGACTTTTCTTTAAGGCCTGTTCCGTGATGACCTTGGCCGGGTCCTCCTCCCCCAATCGGTCCTTGAGCCACTGCGGTTCACCGTAGCCCTCTCTATCTCTGAGCCACGAGTAGATACGGACCAGGCCGGGGCCTGACAGAACCCTTTCCACGCTTACATGACCGAACATGTCTCGAAGATATTGCCACAGCCTCACCTCGCTCTCACCGGCTGGAGCAAAATCCACATGCCCCCCTTCTGAAGAGACGGGAACATGTTCGCCGTTCCAGAAAACCAAGAGAGCCTGCCCCAAGCCCGTACCCGGGGCGATAAGGGCCAGGTTCTGATTCTTTTCTGCCCTGGCCTCATTGAGAGCGACCCACTCCCGGTTCGTCAAAAGAGGCACGGCTTCCGCTGTTGCAGTCAGGTCGTTAAGCAGGCGAACATGACCCCACTCAAACCGTTTTTTGAGGGAAGCTTCGGAAACCTCCCAGGGCAGGTTGGTGGTTTTGCATTTTCCCCTGACCACAGGGCCTGCAATGCCGAAGCAAGCGCTGGCAACGTCTACAGGGTGTTTGTCCAGGAACTGCGTAACCATCTCCTCCAGGCCCGGCGACTCCCCACTGGGGAAACTCTCCACAGCACCGGCCATGGGACGTCGTTTGCCGGCGACAAAAAGCCCCAAATTCGTTTTGGTCCCACCGACATCCCCCGCCAGAACCTTGGCCTCAGCTGGCTTTGCTTTCATGCGGTCAGTGACCCCCCTTGTTAAGCGTCTTTAGGACCCCACCTGCCTCCTGAGTGCCTTGGAGTGGTGAAGTCACTTCTTCCCGCTCAGTCTGAAATCAATGATGCGGCATCCTGATCCAAAATCCAAGTCAGCCGCCCCTTTGCGGGTCGTACCCTCTGTGCCGGAAGCGAGACCTTTTCAGGCCCCAGTACAGCTTTCACGATCTCAGCCTTCTCCTTGCCGGAAACCAAGAAAACGACCTGTCGAGCCCTGTTGAGAACGGGCAAGGTCAGGGTGAGACGGTCCACATTCGGGTCTCCCCCCTTCACTGCAATGACCAGCCTTTTCTTCTCTTTAAGCCCTTCCTGCCCGGGAAACAAGGAAGCGGTGTGCCCGTCTCTGCCGATGCCGAGAAAAATCAGATCAAAAACGGGAAACTCCCCTGCGTTTAATTCAAAGTAACGGGTCAGCTCGTCTTCGTAGCTACGGGCTCCCTGTTCCGGCACCATCTCCGCGGGCATGGGGTGAATGTGACCCGGAAGAAGCGCAACCCGATCCAGAAAGTTCCTCTTGGCCTCGCCGTAGTTGCTCCACAGGTTATCAGGGGCCACACACCTTTCGTCCACCCACCAGACATGAATCCCGGGCCATGGCGTTTCGGAGAGGAAAGGCTCTCCAGCAAGGACCCTGTACATACCCTTTGGCGTTGACCCCCCGGAGAGTGCCACGGTGAAACGGCTTTTCTTTTGGATGCATTCTCTCCCCCTCATGGCAAAGAGGCCGGCCGCGGCCGCAGACAAACGCTCCAGAGTCTCCTCAATGATGATTTCCGATTTGAATGGCACTTCAGCCTCCTGATCAGTCCACTTTCCCCTTTTTCATTGAACCTTCTCCACAGTGACTTTATACACGTACTTGATCCAATCATAGCCGTAATAATCCTCGGCCACCGTGCGAAGAGGAAATCCGTGTTTCCGGGGAAGGGGTTTGCCGTTAACCTGATAGGCAAGAAAGACCTTGTCGGAAAGAATATCCTCTATGGGATATCGCTGATGGGACTCATACCGGCCTTCCGGCCCACGGACCGCCACGTGGGTGATACCCTCGTGGGCCTCCGCCAAGTCCAGCAAGGTTTTGATGGAGATGCCCTTCCATGCGCCGTAGTTGGCAAAGAACCCGGGACATATGAGAAGCACGTTCCTTTCAATGGGCGGCAGTGCTTTGATCTTCTCATAGGCCAGGCGAAGAGGCTTTTGCACTTCTCCGGCCACCTCCAAACGCCACGTGTCCAGATCGGCGGCATAGTCCGTCAACCCCATGGTCCCGAACTCGTCAAGTGGCGTGAGCTCTAGATTTCTCGCATCCAGCGTGGCCGGGTTCCTGTCAATCAGCGTCCGCAGGTCCGTCCCTTTTGGTAATATGATCTTACCCACCTTTTTCACCCCCGATGCAAGAATGGAAAGCACAGGATTCAACCAAAGACCCACTCCTGCAAAAAATGCCGTTAAGATTTTGAGAAATTGTCGTCGTTCTTTCATCGCTCGTGCGTCAGGAGGATTCAACCCGATACCTTAAGGTCACATTACCTATGCATCTCAGGCACATTTACCCTTTCACTACACTTTGCCTTTGATTCGCTTGATAATTTTAGGGATAAAAAGGGACAAAACAAAAAGGCCCACAGAAAAAAAGACTTTAAAGGAAATCAGTTGCCCCCAGTCTTTGGATACCCAAACCTCTTTCAGCGTGCCGATGAAGAAGGTGAAAATAAAGGTTCCTACGATGATGCCCAGCCCCGTTCCGAAAAAGTAGTCCCAGAACCGAATCTTGGTCAGTCCCATGCCGAAGTTCATAGGCGTAAAAGGGAAATACACAAGGCGCAGGTAGAGCACTGTGGCAAAGCCGTTCCTTTTGATCGCGTCGTCATACTTCTTGAGCCTGTCCCCGATGAGAGACGCGGCAAATTCCCGCCCCAAACTCCGGCCTATGAGAAATGCGGCGCTCGCACCCAACATGGCCCCGACCCAAACATAGAGAAAGCCCCGATAAGCACCGAAAATAGCAGCCCCCAAGCCGGTCAACAGGGTTCCCGGCACAAACAGGCAAACGCCCACGGCATAGACGAATATGTAAACGATGGGTGCCCAGATGCCTGCCTTGTTCAGGAAAGCGCCCAGCGCCCCCGGTGTC
>JARRRH010000304.1:0-4003 GCA_037380925.1 Deltaproteobacteria bacterium
CACAATCTCCTTGATCATTGCAGGTCTTGGTATTTTCGCCGCCGCCATCGCTTCGACCATAGGTCCGGCGCTCTCCGGTGAATTGACGCGTATCTTCAGCCCAAAGAGGGAATCCATGGATCTGAAGAATCACATCATTTTAGTAGGCATTGGTCCTATCGCCCGCAATACGGCGGAAGAACTCGCCGATCGCGGCATCCCCTTCATCCAAATCGTGGACCAGGAGGGTGAACCTGCCCTGGCCGATCATCCCGTGGTTAGGGGAGACGCGAGTGACGACGGGGTGCTCAAGGAGGCAAAGATCGACACCGCGCGAATGATCATTGCGGCCAGGGATGAGGACGGGGAAAACGCCTTCATCACACTGGCTGCGAAAAATTTGAATCCCGCAATAAGGGTATTGGCCGTGGCCGGTTCGGCACACTCTATCCCCCGGCTCAAACTGACCGGGGCCGACCTGGTCTTTGCGCCGGTGGTCGTGGGAAGCCGGCTCCTGGCGAACCTCGTGGAAGGGGACACCATCCCACCCGAATTTGCCGACTTGTTTGGAGCGCGGCCCCACAAAGCGAATACGGAATAGTGCCGAAAGACCGTCGTATTTGACCCTGCCTCCATCAGCCTCCGTGAGAAAAATCGGGATAGTCGGTCATGCCGCCGTCCACAAAGACGGTGCGGCCCGTCAGGTACGAGGCGACATCGGAAACGAGCACCACCGCCATGCGGGAGACCTCTTCCTTCTCTCCTACCCGGTTTAAAGGGATCTTTTCGAGCAGGTCCTTGAGGCTCGCCGGGTCGCTCCAAACAGAGCGGTTGATGGGCGTCTTGATTGCGCCGGGCCCGAGTGCCAGTACGCGAACGCCATGGGGCGCGGCTTCCTGGGCGAGCGTCTGGGTCATCATGCCCAGGCCTGCCTTGCTGGCCGTGTAAGCGCTATACCCGGACCAGGCGATCATCTCGTGTACGGAGCTGATGTTCAGAATGACGCCGCTTTTCTGGAGAACCATGCGCTTGAGAGCCTGCTGAGCGCAGTAAAAAGGGCCGAAGAGATTTACCTGGATCACCCTCCGCCATGCGGAAAGATCGGCTTCCCAAGCCGGAGCATGAGTGCCGTCGATACCTGCGCTGTTTACGAGGATGTCGATGCCGCCCCACCTCTCGTCCAGGTCCTCGAACATGCGCCCAACCGCCTCCGGATCAGAAACGTCGGCCTGGACAGCGTAAGCCTCTCCCTGCCGCTTCGTAATGCCTTTGGCGGTTTCCTGTGCGGTTTCCAGATGAGAGTGGCAATTTATGCCTACTTTCGCACCGGCTTCTGCGAGTGCAAGGACAATGGCCTCCCCGATGCCGGAGCTGCCACCCGTGACCAGAGCTCGTTTCCCGTCGAGTCGGATATTCATGGTTGGAGTCCCTCCCCAATGTCTGTGACACGATTGTCGTTTCAACAAAAGACCCTTCAGACCCGAACTCAAGAGGGGGAAGGGCCTGGCCTACCGGCCTTACGGTCCTCCATTTAATCTCTTTTAGGGGTCAATTCCATACCCTGAATACTGTATTCCAGGGACGGCAACCGCGTATTTTCCTGGTTGAATCGTGGCAGTGCCGGAAGACCTAAAATTGGGCGGATTTGGGTGATGCACGAAACCTCCCTATGGATCACAATATTCCTGAAATACGGTACGTCACGGCCTCAAATACTACATTCACCTGATTGAATTGCATCCGAATCAAGGCCAAAGTGGCTTCATTCTAAGAGTTTGGCTTTACGAAAAATTCGCCGCCAGGGGGCATGGGGGTCTCTTTTCAAAAACGCATGGCCTCGAGAAAAATCGTGCAGTAAGCACAGCAAAGGCGGGCGGAGGGCCTAATCCCCGCGAACAGGAATTTGTTTGGCTTCGAATTCTTAGCCACAAGGAAAACTACTATGAATGCCAATACGGATCTACCCGGAGTCGGTGGAAAGATCACGCGCCAGCACGCCTTTGCGGTTTTGCGCATCATGTTTGGACTGATCTGGGTGCTGAACACCTGGTTTCAGGCCAATAGTGCCTACATCAACCACTTATTCCTTAAATCTTTCAATGCCGGCATCAACGGTCAGCCCGAGTGGATTGCAAGTTACACGACCAGCGTCATCTCCGTTATGCAGTTCCTCGGCGCGCCACGGGTGGCTGTGGCCACGGTGGTGGTTGACGGGCTGCTTGCCTTGTCTCTTCTCACCGGCATCTGGTTGCGTTTTTTTGCCTGGGTGGGAATCGTCTATAACCTGTTTATGTGGTCCACGGTGGGCGGCATGGGAGGTCCATACACCCAGGGCGCAACAGACCCCGGAACGGCCATTGTCTATGCTTTGGGATTCCTCTTCGTGATTCTCACTCGCTCGTGGACCCGCTTGAGTCTCCAACCCGTCACCCACACCGGAAGCGTCTCAGGCCGTTCGTACCTTGTAGGCCGGATATTGTTCGGACTACTCTGGGCTTTCGATGCGTTCTGGAAGTGGCATCCCTATTTCCTTCACCATGCGGACACCTATTTGGTCCAATCACAGCAGGGGCAACCGGCCTGGATAGTGAGCTATATTCAGTTCTTTATTGACATTATCCATATCGTGGGGCCCTTTGCCTTCGGCCTTTTCGCTGCCGTCGTTGAGAGCGTGATTGCCTTGAGCTTGCTGTTCAAAAGGGGACTGGACTTTATGCTGCCTATTGGCCTCATTTACTCTTTCGTTCTATGGACCACCGCCGAGGGCTGGGGAGGTCCCTACGGTCCCGGTTTCACAGGCAACAGGGGCGACATTTGGGGAACGGCCATCATTTACTGTTTCATCTTTCTTTATCTGATGGTCATGTATTCGAGCTTCGGGCCCTGGAAAACAGAGAACAAAACCTGAAAATAGGCCACCACTTCATGCGCCGCCCTGACCACCGGCGCCCTGCCTGGCCACAAAGCCCTGCGTCTGCAAACCGGTGGTGGAGGGGGTCCCGGCGATTTGTGAGAGATAGGTCTCGCCGAGCTTCTTAATGTGATCGCTCACACTGTCAAAGTAATTAAAATGCACCTGCTCTTCATCAATGATGGCTTCAAACATCTTCACGCTGGTGCTGTCACCGTTTTCTCTGCAGACCAGCAAGAATTGGTTGTAGGCATCGATAGTATCGTCCTCGAGTTTTGCGTTGAACGAAAAAATTGTCTGGACCTCCTGGCCTTTCTGTGATTTTTCGTTGGGTTCTGTGGTGGGCTCCCCATCCAGTTCCTTGATTCGTTCTGCAAACATCTCTGCGTGGCGCATCTCGTCAATCGCAATAAGCTTGATTTTTGCGGCCATATCCCCGTAGTCCATATCGTCCAAGTTGTAGTGCTGGTTCATGTACTGGGCAATTGCCCGCAACTCCATGGCCCGGGCCTCGTTCAGGACGCCGATGACTTTTTCTTTCCTTTTTTCTCTGGTATCTTGAGCCATGATACACCTCCTTTTTCATTTCCCTACTTCACCTTTTGGTCCGATTCATTTATCAGCAAAGAGTCGACGCATATATGGGGTCATTGCTGTATTCAACATTGAGAAACGCGGTATTTGTGTGAAATGTGTTGTGTCTTCCTTGATACAAATACAGTTTTGTCTTCAGAACAATACAGAATCGACCCTATTTACTCTTGCCTTATGAAAACCTAGGGTTAGGGTCCCGTTAGTAAGACAATGAAAAGGAAGGGGAAGCAGACGTGCTCTAATCAGATGGGCTATGTGGTTGAAGCAAAGGATGTGAAAAAGACCTTTGGTGATTTTATCGCCGTTAACGGTATTTCCTTTCACGTATCCTCGGGCGAATGTTTCGGGGTCTTGGGGCCCAACGGCGCCGGAAAGACTACGACGATCCGTATGGTGTACGGCTTTTCGCCCATGACGGCGGGACAAATCAACGTCTTTGGGCTCCCTATAACAAGCGAGTGGCGGACCATCAAGTCCCGCATCGGGGTTTGCCAGCAGGAAAATACTCTCGATCCCGAC
>JARRRH010000305.1:0-4002 GCA_037380925.1 Deltaproteobacteria bacterium
ATCAACATTTGATGGCCTATGGAGGGTGAGTAGAGCATACTCACCAGCAGAGACCCCTAAACGTCCCAAAACGTCCAAAGCCAGGGCTTGATCTTTATGTCTGATGAGGGTGTCAATCATCACGTCGCCCACAAAATGGATCTTGTGTTCTGCTATACCTTCCCTCAACAGGTTTTTATTGGCCTCCCTCTCTGTTGTAAAAAGCAGATCTGCAACGTGGTCTGTAAGAATCCGATTGATTTCCTCCGGCATTGTCCTATCAAACGACCGCAGCCCTGCTTCCACATGACCTACCTTCACATTCAATTTGGCGGCTACGAGTGCACACGCCAATGTTGAATTCACATCACCCACAACCACCACCAAGTCCGGGCTCTTTTCCAGCACCACCGGCTCAAAGCCCATCATCACTTTTGCAGTCTGCTCGCTATGACTACCGGATCCTACTCCTAGGTAGATATCCGGTTCCGGGATATCCAGTTGGTCGAAAAATATCCTCGACATCTGGTGGTCATAGTGCTGGCCGGTGTGAACAAGTATCTGCTCGATTTCCGCGTACCTCTTCATCTCCTCTACAAGAGGTGCAATCTTCATCAGATTCGGCCTTGCACCAACAACATTCACGATTCGAAGCATGCCTTCTTCTCTCGACCCGGCAAATTCATTTATTAACCTTTAGATGCTTTACAACCTTGCTTCGGTTCACCTAACCGCAATAGTCCTAGCTGGCCCAGCTTGCAATAGATTCGTTCCCAAAGGTTTACGACAAGCCGCCCCAAAGACAATTCCACCTTTGAAAAGCCTCTTCTGGCATAAAGCATTTTCTGGGCAAGATGGTGATTGTACGCCACCAGGTCCTGATTCTTTTCGAGTGCCTTCTGGCTTGCCCGATCAGGTCTTTCCGTGTACTTTGACAGGTACTTTCTGGTATACTTCCATTCTCTCACGTTCAAGCTCAGCCGCAAGAGCCAGTCGATGTCCATTCCTGTTCTAGGGAAGTGTTTTTCATCTAGTTCTCCGGTCATCCTGTGGGCTCTCGCGCTCCAAAAACTGGCGTCTGTAGGAAGTACATGGCTTTTGTACAAGAGATGCCACTTGGGATGCATGGGTACCCACGTCTTTCGCCTGATCTCGTTTAAATCCTGATCGATCACTATCCGATTGCCGGAAAAAAAGTCGAGCCTAGGATGGCTCGAAAAGGCCCTGCCCACTTCCCAAAGGGTCCCGGGGAGATATTGTTCGTCTGCGTTAATCCATGCAAAGACATCGCCTGTTGCCTGAGCAAACCCCTTGTTCAAAGCATGCGTTTGCCCACGGTCCCTTTCGCTGATGCAATAGGCCAGATGATCCCTGAAGTTTTCTATAATCTGAAAGGTACCATCCGTCGAACCACCATCTATTATGATATACTCGAGCTCGGGATAATCCTGATCCAACACTGAGGTTACACACTTCTCTATGAAAAGAGCACTATTATGGACTGCGGTTACGACCGAGACTTTTGGCATCTTTACGCCTGACCTAGATGGTCTTGACCTCAAATCTCACCCCCCTGTTACTTGCTATTGAGGACGAACTTTGGAGCCTAGAAAAAAACAACACAGAGAAAGGATTTTGGAAGAGGTGCTATGTGTTTGGTATGTTTTCTATGGAGAGTTGTTTATTCTGCTGACCTAGAAGACACTCTGACAACGGCTCGCAGAGCCTTTTATTCAAACAACTCCTCGTACCTTACTTTTGGAAAGACTTGCAGCTTACCCCCTATTGTAGCGTCCACGATTTCCCTTTCTTTCTTTTCAAATATATACCTGGCTATCTCGTAGCCCAATTCCGACGTCTTCAAATCCGGCAGTTGCCAACGGAACCCTTTCCCAAAATATTGTCCGTCAAAATGATTCTGATCCGCACTCTCAGAAACGACCTCGGCACGGGGCTCGCCCCTAGCCTCGTACGAGTGATCCACCCCTATCAAAACCACTCTGCTGAAGCCCAAAAAATAAGCGATTTGCAGAGCCACATAGGTGACCGTCGCCCCTTCCCAGATTCCATATGTCATGTCAGTGAAAAACTTCGGGCTACTAGTTCTCGGATGAAGGAATACCATATTTTCCGTAAAATGGATCAGGTCTCTACACCTCCAGCTAATGAATTTAGGACATGGAACCAAGTCTATAATTTCCCTTGCACACTGTTCCACCACCAGTCTGTTCACACAGGCATAATACGTTGTTGAAAATCCCAGTTCATCGAACATGAGGTAAATCCGATTGAGTCCGATGGTGTATTCGCTTTTGAGAGGAGACATGTCTGTTCTTTTCAGGCTCGGCCCATTTCCAATGATGAAACAACGCTGCCCTGCATGACTGTCTCTTAAAGCGCTCAGCCGCCTCATACTTGCACGATACCTCGGATCTCTCTCAGTCTGCCACTGTTCCACAAAGTCCTTGGCAAAAACATAGGAAGATTCACCGATGACGCACCTCAGCATCTTTTTTAAAGATGAAGGGACTTTCGTTTTCACTCCGTACTCAACCTCGCTGTTGCACCCCCATCCACAATGATCGCCTGGCCTGTTATGAACCCTGAACGTTCACCATCAGCCAGAAAAAGAATCCCCTCGGCAATTTCGTTCGGCCGGCCAATCCTGCCCATGGGGTGCTTTCCGGCTAAAGCACTTACTAAATCTTTCAGGGCACTTCCCTGGATGTGTCCGCGGACCAAACCAGAATGGAGCATCGCCGTATCCACCGCGCCTGGAAGAATAGCATTCGCGCGAATATTGTCCTGTGCAAACTCAAGGGCGATAGCCCTTGTTAAAGCCATTAGGGCCCCTTTACTTGCAGCGTAAGCTGCAATATTGATGGAAGTTGCCACCGCGTGGACGGAGCTGACATTAACGATCGCCCCTCGCTGCTTTTTCAAAAGAGGATACGCCGTTTTGGCCAGAAGGAACGCCGCACGCACATTGCACGCCATGGTAAGATCCCACTCATCTAATGTCGTCTCTGTCAGAGGCTTACAGATCTGCATCGCCGCGTTATTCACCAGGGCATCCAGTCGCCCCTCGTGTCTTTCTACTTTCTCGATCACCTTCTGCGGTGTCTGTTTTTCGGAAATATCCATCTGAATAAAGTGCTTCAAGTCGAGCGGATCGCCGGCAGGTTCCCGATCCACACCGATCACAGACCATCCCGAATCTGCGAATAGCGTGGACGTTGCTTTTCCGATTCCGCTAGAGACCCCCGTAATCAGCGCGACTTTCTTCACTTCTCCAGTTCCTCAATCAAATGCCGAACCGTACTTTCGTGGACACGCTCCCAAGCCTCCGGGCTGCTGTTGGCATTATGGGGAGCCATCAAAACGTTGCCCATGCTCCTTAAGGGACTGTCCTCAGGAAGGGGCTCCACCTCAAAAACATCAAGAGCCGCCCCTGCTACCTTTTCCTGTCGAAGTGCCTCAATGAGCGCTCTTTCTTCGATGACTGGCCCTCGGGCTGTATTTATAAGGACAGCTGAAGATTTCATCTGCGCGAATAGCTCTGCATTCATCAGATGGTAACTGGTGGGATTCAGGTCACAGTTGAGACTCACAAAATCGGCCTCTCCCAACAGCGCCTCTTTTGAAATCATCTCAATCCCTGTCGCGGCAAGGAAATCCTCGGGCATTTCCACCAGATCGTTACCTAAAACCTTCATTCCGTGGGCTACGGCCATACGAACCACGGTTTTTCCCACATTTCCTACCCCGATTACACCAAGAATACACTCCCGCAGCGACCGACCCGGAAGCTTCTCCCATGATCCCTTACGCATCTCTTGATCCATCCAAGGAAGGTTGCGGGCAAAGCAGAGCATATATCCGATCACCGTATCCGCAACCGGCTCGCTGAAAGCGTTGGGCGTGTTACGGACCGCAATACCCAGCTTCCTGCAAGCCCCCTGATCGATGGAGTCTATGCCGGTCCCCCACTTGGAAATCACTTTCAGGTTCGCTGCTGACTTC
>JARRRH010000306.1:0-3938 GCA_037380925.1 Deltaproteobacteria bacterium
ACACCTCATACTGCCCTGTGGAGGCTGAAACTTGCTCTGGCATAGCGGGAACACCCCTTCGATTTCATCGGGCAGCACACAATTATCGCAATCTTAAGCGGTCCCTATAATACAGCCTTTTTCGCAAGGAAATACAGTGTTCGCCTTATGTATTTCTCAGACAATCTTAGTAGATTAAAAATTGTCTGAAACAAGAGAACCAAACCCCTGGGTAAAGAAAGGAGCCTTTGTGAAAAGGTTTTCCAAGCTCGTTGGTCTTCTGCTCATGGCAGTAATAGCCTTCTTTCCTTTTGTCATATATGCGCAAACCGCTGAAAACCAAAAATCAAAGGCGAAGGCCCAGGGAGTTTCTAAAGCAATGCCACAGGTCAGCCAGGGTCGCTATCTTGTCATGATGTCTGGCTGCAATGATTGCCACACCCGTGGATATCTACAATTGGAAGGCAAAGTGCCTGAGCCGGATTGGTTGACAGGAACAACAGTAGGTTGGCACGGGGCCTGGGGCACAACATACCCCATTAACCTAAGACTTTTTATGCAGTATCTCTCAGAAGATGCATGGATAGAGTTTTCACGTTCAACAAAATCGCGCCCTGCAATGCCCTGGTGGGTGCTTCACGAGATGAAAGAGCAGGACTTACGTGCAATCTCCCTTTTTATCAAGAACCTTGGGCCAAAGGGAGTAAACGCGCCTGCATATTTACCTCCGAATCAGAAACCAAAACCCCCTTATTTTGATTTCGTATCCGAAGTTGGGAAATAGAATGGAGGCACCGAATTTGAACAAAATCTGTTCGTCCGGAAAGTATTTGAGGGGCAAGGCAGGAATCCTCACTCTCAACCAATAATCTAAATCGCCGGGCGAAAATAGGAAAAGAAAGGATAACAGAAGACTCAGTGCAAAGGTTAGTCAAATAAAAACGAGGAGGGGATAAATGATACTCGAGTCTAATATACAAAACCCTATTGCAACAGATGGGGACAAGTATTCGGTTGTTCTAGAGAACGAACGCGTAAGGGTTCTTAGGTACCACGATAAGCCTGGGGACAAAACTTTACAGCATGCTCATCCTGACTATGTGATGTACGCGGAGTCTTCCTTCAAACGGCGTTTGACATTTCCTGATGGTCGGAAGCAGGAAGTTGACGTCAAGACAGGGAGTGTCGGCTGGATGAAAGGGCATATACACATCGGCGAAAACATAGGAGATACAGATACTGACGTAATAATTGTCGAATTAAAGGAACCGGAAGCTATAGGCAAGAGGGAGAGAAATTCGAAATAAGTCTTACTGAGCTTCTGATGCCTGTGACATCAAGTCTAGGGAACTGCATTTTATACCCCTCTCAGCCTCCCAACAAATCCTGCCTTGACGTCCCTCAAAGAAAAAGCTAAGTAAGAATGCCCAAAACCTGACCGCGGAGTCTGAAATGAGCGACTATGTCAAGTTCTATGGCAATGGGAAAAAGGAGATCTCAGTCAATATCCAGAAGGCACGTGTTTATGCCCGCTTCCACGGGGAATTACCTGAGCCGCATTTTAGCCAGGGCCAGAAAGTCCTGGACTCGGCTTTTGCCTTTTTTAATACCATGAACGTTCCTCAAATAGACTATCTCCTGGACGTGCGCTTTGGCCTTCCTTTTTCTGAAAAAGTTCTAAAATTATGGGCCCATAAAGCAGTTGAGACCCTGAATAAGTACCCTAAACTGAATATCGTACGGATCTCCGAGGATGACTCGCCTTTGTGGGGCCAAATTTCCGCGATTCAAGGGCTCCTCAATCAATACGAGGGGCGCATTATCGGGGTTTTCAAGACTAAAGAAGAGGCTGATGTTTATCTTGACGAGCTTCGGGGGTACACTTCGGGTTGATTGTCAACCGGGGTTTGCTTTCTGGAATCTCTAAACGTTCGCCCGCCGGGAAACTGGCGGGTTTTTTATGCTCCTTCGCGGCAACGGCCGGCTCTGTGAACCAAAGTCATGACCACCACCAAGGACGTGCAAGCTGGGTTCCGCATGGCAGGACTGGGCAGTCGATGACTGCGGCTGAAAAACTGATTTATGGTCGTCCACCCCTGCAATGCGATCAAAACAATCCTTAAGGCTCTGAAACGTCTCAGCAATTCTGTTGCGGCTCGGTGTTTCTTCTCCAATTCCAATTAAGATATTATAGGTAGTCGCTTCTCTACCGCTCATCTGGGTACGTCACATTTTAGTACAAAATACCATGCAACTTGTTTTAAGTGAACGACCCTGCAGAAAGCTGTAGGGTCGTTCACCCCTGAAAGTGTATGGGCATAGCTGGTCGATTGAAAACCAGACCTACTAAGCCTGCCTAGAAATTTTCCTTCAAGGCGTAACCTCTTTGCATATCGATGTCATAGTCGGGAGCATCGATTTTCCACCAATGTGAACTCTGGGACTTATCAGCTGCCCACTTCATATAAGGGTGGTCCATCTCATAGATGATTCCATGGCGTATCCATTCGAGGATCTTGACCTCCCAAGGCATAATGTTCGCGAGGTTTACGTTCGGACCGAATTGTCTCACAAGCCACGCCCAGAGCGGTGTGTTCGGTTGATTTCTCGAATCCCACAATTCAAAGACCATCTTGTTTGGATCTACTTCATTAGCTACTTCAATGAGCTGCTTTTGACCTTTTTTGTTTTCCAACTGTGGACCGATAAGACCTCTCACGATCATGCCTTCCCAGTAAACGTAATCAGCGCCTGCTTCTATCAGCTGCTGTGCTTGCTCTATTGTTTTTTCCACGGAAATAAAATCTCTGGAAAGCCTAGTCGGATCTCTCCACCACCATTTCCTGCCTACCTCTCCCACTACCAGGAAGCCTTGGTCTTTAAAGAATTTCACTTCATCTTTCATTTCCTCGATTGGAGAGAGACCGGCGTGATTCTCAACTTCTACTTCGTTAATGCCGAGTTGTTTCAACAGTGTAAGATACTCGTTGAGCCGCCCTTGAGCCTTGGCTATCTCGAAGTGAGTCCCCCCTGGAGCTACGTCCATACCCATTTCGCGATATGCGCTCACCGCCTTTTCAATGGTGCTCATATCGTGATGCCATAAAAAGTCCAAGACCTTTACCCTGTCGACAAGCTCTTGAAATGGCTCAACGAACTTTGGCCCATAATTGCTCACATCCTCGACCAAAATCATTGTAATACCGGTTTTCCTGGGTTTTTGAGTGCGCTCGGAATCCTTGTCCAATAAGTCCTGCACATCTTTGAGGATTTTCAGTTTGTCCATTCTTATCTCTCCTTTATCGCAACAGTCTCCGGTTGGTCATGTTTTTTATTCCTTAACAATACCGGCCTCCCGCAGGTACTTAAGGGCGCCCGGATGATAGGGTACCCCTATATTTTTTATGAACGCTTGTTCTTTTGTGAGATCTTTGAATGAACGATCCTTGTTCAGCTCCGGCAAATTATCCCAGAATGCCTTCGTCACTGTATACACCAGATCATTCGGTAGATCATCCCGAGCGAACAACACCACACATCCGCCGAATGTTGTGATCGGAGACGATTGCCCCTTATAGGTGTTGGCAGGTATTACAAATTTTGTGAGACCTCCGACTTCGTTCATAAACCTATTGAGCACATCATCAGGAATGCTCACTAATCTTACTTTGATGTTGGCGGCAAGCTCTAGGAGCCTTCCATGCCCTAAACTGAAGAGGTTTCCCGATGCGTCGATCACTCCATCCTGCAGAGCCGTAAAGGCCTGACCTGTAGCCATCTCAAATACCTTGATTTCGCTGAGCTTTATGTTCGCGGCTTTTAGCAATGCTTCGTTGAAAAACCGTGTTGTTTGGGCGGGCAAACCGATATTCATCTTTTTTCCGACCAAATCGTACATCGTGTTTATTCCCGCTGCCTCCCTCGTAACTAGGTGATATGGGGCTACCATAACGGTAAAG
>JARRRH010000307.1:0-4719 GCA_037380925.1 Deltaproteobacteria bacterium
GAATGATTCAAAGTCTCAGGGATTATGGATTTGGTCATACGGGCTGATGCCAATTCCCATATTGGCACAGGCCATATCATGCGCTGTCTGGCCTTAGCTCAGGCATGGAAAACTCGCGGCGGGCAGGTAGCATTCGTTTCCTTCTGTGACAGTGATGCATTATGCCAACGTATCGAAGGGGAAGGAATGCAGGTTGTGAGGCTCGGGGGATCTTATCCAGATCCTGAGGATCTGGATGTCACTTTTCAGGTATTGTCAGAACGATCGGGAGCGTGGTTGGTGCTGGATGGGTACAACTTTGACTCGGAATATCAGTATCGAATCAAGGAAAGCCGGCACAGACTTTTAGCCGTTGACGATACGGCTCTTGTGGATCAC
The DNA here is from genome assembly GCA_037380925.1 of Deltaproteobacteria bacterium. Taxonomy (GTDB): domain Bacteria; phylum Desulfobacterota; class DSM-4660; order Desulfatiglandales; family HGW-15; genus JARRRH01. The sequence goes on from JARRRH010000307.1 coordinate 379, forward strand.
TATTACGCTGACATTATCGTTAACCAGAACATAAATGCTCAACGTTTACACTATCCTTGTGAGCAAAGTTCACGGCTGTTACTAGGCACCAAGTACGTGATGCTGCGGTCAGAATTTCTGGCTTACAGGGGACTTAAACGGAAGATTTCCAAGGTGGCTAGCAAAGTACTCATTACTCTAGGGGGAGCGGACCCGAATAATCAGACACTGAAAGTTCTCCGAGCTCTGCAGTACGGAAAGATGGAAGGAATTGAAGCCAGGATTGTCCTTGGAGCATGTAATCGACGCTTCAAAGGCGTTCAACTGTCTACCTCTGGCTCAAAACAAAAGCTCAGAGTTTTGCGAGATGTGAGAAACATGCCGGAGCTGATGGCTTGGGCAGACATCGCGGTTTCGGCTGCGGGAAGTACAAGCTGGGAACTGGCATTTATGGGGGTGCCATTTCTAACCACGATATTGGCTCCAAACCAGGAAATTATCGCAAAAGGCCTTGGGGAGGCCACGGCCGCAATTAATTTGGGCTGGTTGCAGGCCATATCCGAGGTGGCGCTAGCTCAATATCTCGCTGACTTTATTCATCGTTGGGAAGTCAGGCTTCAGGTCAGTCTAAAGGCACGAAAATTAGTAGATGGTTTAGGAGCTGAGCGAATTATTGCCTGCCTTATGGAACGGTAGCATGAAGGTTTTGATTTTGGGGATAACTCCATCACCACTGACCCCCGTTCTAGAAACTTTTGGTTGTCGGGTCGTTGAGTTGGAAGGCTATGTCGATGTAGACTTCATTAGAAAGCACTCTATCGATTTCGCAGTGAGTTACCGATATAGGCACCTGATTGCCGGGTCGGTGATAGAATATTTGGACGGAAAAGTGATTAACTTGCACATATCACTTTTGCCGTGGAATCGCGGTGCAGACCCCAATCTCTGGAGCTTTCTGGAAAACACACCGAAGGGTGTGAGCATCCATTACGTTGATGAGGGGTTGGATACCGGCGACATTATCGCTCAGAAAGAGATAACTTTCGAAGCTTCAAATGCAACCCTTTCCAGTACTTACAAGAGACTGAATGATGAACTATTGGGACTTTTTAGGCAGGAATGGCCGTTGATATCAAAAGGAAAAAGTTCAAGGTGTAAACAGGCGTCCGGTGGTTCATATCACAGTTCTAAGGACAGAAGAAGTTTTGAATACCTTATTGAGGAAAGGGGATGGGATACACCAGTGAGCGCTTTGACAGGCAAGGCGGTTGCTCGGACGAGGAGGTAAAATGGATGGGATTGGGATTAGGATAAAGGACCGTGTGATTGGACCAGGACAACCTACTTACATAGTAGCAGAATTGTCCGCTAATCATAGTCAAGACTTCGATCAGGCCGTAAAATTAGTCACAGCTGCTAAGAGATCTGGAGCGGATGCGGTGAAGTTGCAGACGTACACCCCGGACACGATGACCATTAATTCTGACAAAAAATGCTTTCGCATATCTGGAGGGACACCATGGGATGACCGCAATCTTTATGACCTTTACCGTGAAGCATTCACTCCTTGGGATTGGCAACCGAAACTGAAAGCTGTTGCTGAGGATTTGGGGATTGATCTGTTTTCTACCGCGTTTGATTCCAGTTCTGTGGATTTCCTGGAAAGGATGGGAGTGCCTGTTCATAAGATATCATCATTTGAGATCGTTGATACCCCGCTAATAGAAAGAGTTGCCCGTACGGGCAAGCCATTGATCATTTCTACAGGTATGGCCGCTTTTAGAGAGATCGAGGAGGCTGTGGAGGCGGCCCGAAGCGCAGGAGGCGAACAGATTGCTCTCCTGAAATGTACCAGCGCCTATCCAGCGCTGCCCGAAGAGATGAACTTGAGGACCATCCCGCACTTGGCGGAAGCCTTCCACCTTCCGGTAGGGCTTCCCGACCACACGCTAGACACAGCTGTGCCTGTAGCAGCAGTAGCATTAGGCGCATGCATTATAGAGAAGCACTTCACACTGTCTAGGGCGACTCCCGGTCCGGATAGCAGCTTTTCGCTAGAACCTAATGAGTTCGAAGCCATGGTGGACGGCGTACGCATAGCCGAAAAGGCGCTTGGAAAAGTGAAATACACTGCCGGTCCAGAGGAGAGGAGAAGTGGAAACTTTAGACGGTCCTTGTTCGTTGTCAGAGATATGAAGGCCGGAGAGAGATTTAGTGGAGCGACTGTGCGCTCAATTCGGCCAGGCCATGGGCTGGCGCCTAAATATATGACCAAGGTCTTGGGATGCAAGGCTGCCTGCGATATTGGCCAAGGTACTCCCTTAGAATGGAAGCATGTGCAAAAAGAGGATTAGATGATAGCAGTCGTTGATTACGGCGCAGGTAATGTGAGGTCTGTAATGAATGTCTTTGAGGCGATCGGACCAAATTCGATTCTCACAAATGATCCTGACATATTAGCGAAGTCGTCGGCCATCGTCTTGCCAGGCGTTGGAGCTTTTGGGGATTGCATGGAGAGTCTAAGGCGGTTGAAGCTGGTGGAACCTTTGAATGAGTTGGTTCTTCATGAAAAGAAGCCCTATTTAGGAATCTGTCTCGGTATGCAGTTCCTTGCTCAAGAAAGCTTTGAGCTGGGCGTCCATAAGGGATTGGGATGGATTCAAGGCAAGGTTGAACTTCTGGCTCCCAAAGAAAAGAAATTCAGAATCCCACATATGGGTTGGAACGACATTTATATGCATAGGTCCAGTTCCCTCTTTGAAGGCCTGGAAGATTCACCGGTATTTTATTTCGTTCACAGTTATCATCTGGCGGTCGACAAGGAAGACGCAAACGCAGTGACAGCCACTTGCTGGCATGGTGCGACTATTACGGCCGCAATTCAAAAGGATAATATTTTCGGTACCCAGTTTCATCCCGAAAAGAGTCAAGAAAGCGGCATTAAGTTGTTGAAGAACTTTTTGAAAGGAATTTGATCACAGCAGCATGCTGAAGACAAGGCTCATAGCAGTGCTTATATTGCGGAACGGCATGGTGGTGCAAAGCGTTCAATTCAAACACACAAATGTGATACACTGGAAACCACTCACTGCGGTCGATTTTTTTAATCGCTGGGCGGTGGATGAGATTGTAGTGTTGGATGTTACCCGAAACAAAATCGATCGCGAGAAATTCCTCGATGTTGTGCTTGGCTTATCCAAAAAGTGCTTTGTGCCCCTTACTGTGGGGGGATGGGTAGACTCAGTTGATGAAGCGCTAAAGCTACTTAGGTTGGGGGCGGACAAGGTTATTATAAACACAGAGGCGGTCCGTCAGCCAGACCTTATTGCAAAATGTTCGGCCACGGTTGGCAGCCAGTGCGTCGTTGTATCCATAGACGTAAAGGAGCATGGCGGCGGAAGATACGAAGTTTACATCGATAGAGGCCGGGAGGCGACTGGGCTGTCTCCGTTTGAGTGGGCGAAAAGAGCACAGGAAATGGGAGGGGGAGAGATATTTCTCAACTGTATAGATCGGGACGGATTCAGGCAGGGCTATGATCTTGCTCTTCTGAAAGGTGTGGTAGAAGTGGAAGCGAAAGAGCATATGCGTAAGGCTGGGATCGACGTCCGGGAATCCGGGTGGTTTGTGTTTGAACCGACAAGAAAAGAGGAGGAGTAAGGAGGAAACGTAATGGAGTATTGTGCTCGGTGTTGCTATCCTGCGAATGCAAAACCCACGATTATTTTTGACGATTCCGGCGTATGCAGCGGATGCCGCTACCATGAATCCAGGAACAGGATCGATTGGAACGAGAGGCAAAAGATGCTGCGAGAGTTGCTCGGGCAGTTCAAAGCGAAGGCGAGGGAGACGGGTTCCTTTTATGATTGCATAATTCCGGTGAGCGGGGGCAAGGATAGTCACTTTCAGGTGCATCTGATGAAAGTCGTCTATGGTATGAATCCTCTTCTGGTCACGTACAATCACGCATTCAACAGCAGTCTAGGGATTAGAAATCTCAATAATCTCGTGACTAAGCTCGGTGTGGACCTTATCAGGTTTACCGCCAACCCGGAGTCTGTGCGCAGGATTTCAAGATATATGCTTAAAGAAGTCGGCGATTTGACTTGGCATTATCATGCAGGGATCCGAACTTTGCCTTTTAGGATAGCAGTGAGCTTCAAAATACCTTTAATTGTGTGGGGAGAGCACGGCTTTGCGGAATTGACGGGGTTGGTTACGTTGGAAGACATGGTCGAGTTCACAAAATGGACGAGGCAGGAACATGATATGCGGGGTTATGAGCCTCAGGATTTGATAAATGAGGAAAGCGGAATTACAGAGAGAGACATATTTCCATATGTCTATCCGAGAGATGAAGAG
>JARRRH010000308.1:0-5859 GCA_037380925.1 Deltaproteobacteria bacterium
CCGTATAATAGGGGTCTCCCCCCAGGTTGACCCTCGGGTCCTCCGGGGGGGCGGCCCCCACCCCATTGACATAGCCAAGCCGTGCGAGAGCCTTCGCATCGGCAATGGTTTGAATGAGGTAATACCGGTCGTTGTCCACGTCCGGATCGATGACATGGGTGGTGAGGAAGCCGGTGGCCAGTGACAAATTGACGCCGATGTCGCGGCTGATCTGCCCCACCCACACGGGCAGTCCTTCGAAACGGAGCGGGGTCAGCCAAACGCGGAGGTGGTTTCTTTCACTGATGGTTTCGCGGGCCTTCTGGAAGGCGGCTTCCTGGGGACGGCCGAAAGCGTAGAGCGGACTCACCGGGGAGTGCCGATACCGTTTTCCGAAGAGAAAGGACCTGGCCGTGCGCCAGACAGATCCGGAAGACAGCTTTTCCGTCACGTCCCAGCCGCCGCCGACCAGTGCCGTCAACACGTCGCCCACATCGCCGATAAACACCAGGTTCAACGGATCGCCCTGACCCTGCCCACCCTTGTCGGTCGTGCAGCAGGGCAGTTTTTCGAGTTCGGCGCGAAGACGCCTCTCGTCACAATCGATGTACATTTCCCGGGGGTAAAGCTTATCGAGATCCACTCCCTGGTAATCGGCTTCGATGCCCGGCACTTCCACCAGAAAATGAAATTGTTTGACGCCCTCGAGGCTCCACAACATGACGTTGACATACTTGAATCCCGGGTCCATCCTCGTGAAAATAAACCCAGTGACGGTGTGACCGGGCGGAATGAACCACGGAAAGGCCATGCCGGCGAATAGCGCGCGCATCCGGTTGTTCTCCTCCGGTGACCAGTAGAAGCGATTCATGTAGGCCACCTCGGCGGGCGAATAATAATCCGGATCGGTGTGGATCGGAAAGTTCCAGCAGGGCTCCTGGCCCCGGTTTTCGATCTCCATCCACACCGGCTGGACGTCGCGCACGGCCAGGTCCACGCCGAAGACCTGTTTGCTTTCCTCCGGCCCAAGGGCAACCACCGTCACTGTGAGAACGCCGTCGGACTGCCTAACCGCCCGGTTTTTGAATGGGACCTGGTCCACCCGAACCGGGCGGAACGAGGCACAGCCCACCGCTGCCATGCAAACGATTGCCAACGCAACCTGAAAAATATGCCGAAGGGTGGGTTTCACTGCAAAACCTCAGCGGATTCTGAGATGACCTGCCGGTTTCAAGATGCATCACCATTGTCCATGGCGTACTTGCGCTAAAAACCGGGCGATGGATTCTTTACAGCTAGCTCATGTCGACTCTCTCGAAGTAATTTGACGGCTCGTTTCGCCATCCCGCGGTGGCTTCCCCTCGAGGCAGGAGGCTTGGGGCCGTGCAGCGGAACTCGAAAATCGGAGCTGCGGTCGTCTTCGCCTTGGAAGCTTGTCCGGATTGTACTGCCCGGTGGGAGCCAGGACTTTGAGGTCTACCCCGAGAATCGGACGCGGCTTGAATCGGAGCTTCTGAAAAGCGCATGGGGTTATAGTCGGCCCGCCGAGCAGGTTGACGGCGAGGGTGATGCCCAGATTTCCATGGTCAGCGAACCCGCCCCGTTCCGGCTCCCCGAACAGGATTCCTTGTGTTGTTCTCCAAAAGAAGGGCAGCTCAAACACGGGTTTATTCTATGTCCCGACATGCTGAAGCTCTGCAAGTATGCGAGATAATTGATGCTGATCTGAGATAGGCCCCATTGTCAGGAAGAAAAAGGGTTAAAGGCGGAAACGGCGATACTTGCCATTCCATTTGTTATACATACGTGAAAAAACTGATCTGCCAACCTAATTTAGGATACTCTATATCTAATAGAATCCCTACCGGACCCCTTACGAGATATGTGTCAAAGAGGGAGTAAACAAATCCTATGCAGGCTTCAAACATACACATTATACAACCCTCTTTTTTGTCTTGACAATTGGGATGATTTCAATAAATTATAATAATAATATAGCTTTAAATGCCCGCGCGAAATAAAACAGGTCGTTCCAATCGAGAGAACTACCTCGTGGGTGCCCGAGCTACTGAACCCTTCTGGGATATATGGCAAAAAAAGCGGTCGAAAACTAACCTTGCGTATTTTCGACGCCACTGCAGCCGCCTAACAAAAAACCTTCAGAAATAACAATTCGTTTTGATGAGAGGGATCCGTGCCTTGAACCCCTACGCTGAGCAAAGCCCTCAGGCTGCCGAAAAGGTCCAGGAGCAACTTCAAAGGATTCTTGAGAGCCCCGAGTTCCATGCCACGCAAAGGCAGCGGGATTTTTTGCAGTTCGTGGTCACCGAAACCCTTGAAGGAAGGAGTGAAGAAATAAAGGGTTACACGATAGCCACGCAGGTGTTCGGCAGGAAGGAGGACTTTGATCAGGCGTCCGACCCCATCGTAAGCATTCAGGCCAATCAACTTCGCCGGGCCCTGGAGCGCTATTACCTGGTCGCAGGCAACGTGGATCCTATACGCATCGACATCCCCACGGGCACATATGTGCCCGTGTTTCACACACAAATCGCGGTCGATTCTGATGAGATCACTCTCAGAGACAAGAGTCCTGATCTCGGCATCAAGGACTCGTGGCCGTTGGTAGTCATACACGCGTTTCAGAATCTGACAGGCGATCCTGAAAGAGATTATTTCGGGACGGGCCTGGCAACGGAGCTTGCTATGGAGATCGCCCGGTTTCAGGAAATCAGGGTCTCACTGGGTGATCCGACGACGCCAGGGAGGAGCGTTGCGGAGGAAGTTGCCCCTTTCTCCATCTGCGGCAACATCCGTGGAGACAAGATGAAAATCAAGGTCGCCATCTATTTGACGGATAACAGAACCAACCAACAAATCTGGGGCGACACGTATCGGTGTGATTTCGAGGCCTCTCAAATGATTGCTTTTGAGGAGGAAGTCGCCCGGGTAATTGCGGCGAATGTTGCCGGTGAACGGGGGATTATTTCCAGGACGCTTTCTGTTGAATCCAATAAAAAGAAACCTCTTGAGCTGAAGACCTATGAAGCCATGCTGCGATTTTATCAATACGATTGGACTCTCGATCCCGACACCTTCCCCAGAGCGTTTCAGGCATTGGAACACGCAGCGCGCATCGAGCCGGATTGCGGCCATGTTTGGACCTTTCTCGCACGCCTTTACGGCAACTGTTACAGTCTTGAGTTTCCAGGCTTCGAAACAGCCTTGGACAAGGCTAGAGCTTTCGCCTTGAAAGGGATTCAACTCAATCCGAACAACCAGCGATCCATGAGCATATCGGCCCTTGTTCGTATGTTTGCGAATGAACTTCCCGAAGCCCGGGCGGATATCGGGAGGGCCCTGGCGATGAGTCCGAATTCTCTTTTTATGCTCGACGGGATTGGCTATCTGATGACCCTGCTCGGCGAATGGGAAGAGGGGCCCGCTCTGATAAGAAAGGTCATGAGGCTCAACCCATTCTATAACACTGTAGTCCATTACGCCTTGTGGGCAGACTGTCTCGGCCGGGAGGATTACGAAGGGGCCTATGCGGAAACGATGAGCCTCCTGAGACCGGGGGTTTTCTGGTATCCACTGGTGAAGGCTGCCACTCTAGGGCTTTTGGGAAGAGGCAAAGAAGGAAAACGATTCGTAGAGAATCTGCTCGAACTCAAGCCCAATTTCGCGAGCCGCGGCCGCGCGCTGATCGGGCACTACATAAAATTCGAAGACATTTTGGAACGCACCGTTGAAGGACTTCGTGAGTCAGGGCTGACCTTGGAGACGGATTAAGGCGTGTGAGCGCCTCCCCTGCTCTTTCACCGGCCTCCTTTCCCTTGCAACAAGGCTTCTGGATGCCGATCAAGATAATCCATCAGTGAATTGGCCGACTGCGCTGCCGCCGCCATGGCCTCCAGCGCTCGGTTCATTTTCTGACGGGTATCCATGGCCTCCAGCGCTCGGTTCATTTTCTGACGGGTATCCGAACGATCCCCCATGAGGTCATTTACTGCACTCAGGGCCGTCTTTGCTTGATCCAGGGTCCCCTGTGCTTTAGCTGACAAGGGCTCAACCTGGCTGTCGAGGGTTCTCAAGAGATTCCGAGCATCCCCCGATACAGCATGGATGTCTTCGGAAGCGCCCTTAAGGGCTTCCTGTGCCTCGGTCAGCGTTGCCTGCATGCTCCGGGAGAGATTCTTTGCATGTCCGCCCACGTTCACTATTAAAGCATGCACATCCTCAGCAGTTCTATTAAGACTGTCCGTCAGCGCATCCATCTTGGCATCTGCGTTATTCAGAAGGTGGCGGGCATCCTGAACTCCGCCTCTTAAGTCATTAAGACCTGTTTCCAGGTCCGGGTTTTTAAGCAGACGATCGACGCTGGCCAGGATTGAATTGATGCGAGTTTGGATTTCCTTGAGGTCGAGGCCTTCGAGGAACAGTACGGGGGCACCGATACCCAAGCCCCTCACAGATCCTTCGAAATAGAGCACGTATTCATCTTTTTCCTTGAAAAACTTTCCCGATCCGAAAATGACGACACTGGCGGCCATGATGGCCACGGCAATGAGAACGAAACCGCCGATCAACTTCCGGTTTGCTTGTTTAGCCATGGCTTATCCTTCCTCCCTGGGACTATGCGGTCATGATTTTTCCCCACGGGTCAGAAAAAGGCGCAGCGTCGAGTCCTCCGTTTCGGCCAAGATCCTCTTGGGGTCCCCCGTGGCGGTCATGGTCCGTTTTGATGCATCCAGAAATACAGAATTGTTGCCGATGGTAAAAATGCTGGCCAGATCGTGGGTCACCACCACCATGGTCGTACCCAGGCTCTCCCGCAGTTGAAGGATGAGGTCATCCAGTCTGCGTGCACTCACCGGGTCCAATCCGGCCGAAGGTTCGTCAAAAAAGAGGATCTCCGGATCCAGGGCCATGGCCCGAGCAATCCCGGCCCTCTTTTGCATCCCGCCGCTGATTTCAGAGGGATAATACTCTTCAAATCCAGCCAGTCCTACCAGGGCCAGTTTCATCTTGACGACCTGACGAATCTGACCGGGTCCCAAATCCGTGTAGGTCTCGAGGGGAAGGGCCACATTCTCAGCCAGGGTCATGGAGCTCCACAGAGCCCCTCTCTGGTACATGACGCCGGCCCGGCGGATGATCCTGTCCCGCGTCCCCGGTTCGGATTCCCAGAAATTGACATCGCCATAGAGGACTTGGCCCCTGGCTGGAGCCTTGAGTCCGATCAGTACGGCCATCATGGTGCTTTTGCCGCATCCGCTGCCGCCCATGATGATAAAGACATCCCCCCGGTTGACGGTAAAATTAAGATCGTGCATGAGCACGAAGTCGCCATAGGCCATGGTCAGGTCTTTAATGGTGATGTGCGGTTCCCCTTGTGACATCTATCGGGCTGACTCCTTATCATGGCTGTTGTTCAATATCGCAAGCGGGAGCTTGCTCCTGACCGACGGATAACGGACAGCTTGTTTCGCATGTCCAGCCATTATTGCACCATTCCATCATTTTCGTTCCGCTGTCGCTGCTTCATTCCTCTAAACTTGCAGTACGCTGGTGATGACAGTGATGATGGCCGTAGCCACGATGATGCCCACAATGGCCGTCACAACCGCGGAAGTGGCGGCATCACCCACGGCTGATGAACTGCGGCCGCACTGCATGCCACGCATGCAGCCGGACAGGGCCACAATCACTCCGAAAACGGCACTGCTGAAAAGGCCGATTCCCAGGTCCCACAGGCTTACTGCCCCCGTCGTCTGATTGTAGTACTGGAGAAGGTTGACGTTGGGCATGTTGAAGGCCACCACCGCACCGCCCATTACTCCCATGACATTGGCGTAAAGAGCGAGGAGAGGCATCATC
>JARRRH010000309.1:0-3916 GCA_037380925.1 Deltaproteobacteria bacterium
CTTCCAGCCATGGTCACCCCCTTGCGTTTTAGGCAGGGTTTTTACAGGCTGGGCTTGGATTTATCCAGCGTCACTTCAACTCAGACAGGGGGTGGCCGAGATCACCGTAATAGGCGGCCGGAATGGAGCGTAACCGGTGGCCGGAATGAAGCGTAATCAGTGGCCGGGATCGAGCGGAATACGCAGGTTAAAGCTCTTCATCATTCAGTCTTGGCCTTTGAGGTCATTGGCCGTTTATCATTTGCTGCAAAAGTCTATCGAGATTGATTTTGGCTTTTAGGTTCTCTTTGAAGGACATGGAGGCAATCTCCCCGTAAGGAACTTTGTGATGATTTCCCATCAAAACATCTGATCGGCTCCTACACTCTCTCGGACGATTGCTTCACCGATCCAGGCGTCGCCCCATAATGTCGTCATATTGAACAGGCAATATAGTATCATCAAAGGAGTCCCTGATATCCTGACGAATGACCTTCTGCAACAAATCATAGTCTTCCTTTTCTATCATCTTGATCGTCCATAAATAATGCGTGGGGAAGGACTCCCTGTAAATATCTTCCAGTTTCTTAAACAGATGGCGAAGGATTGGTGTGTCAATGGGCCCATTTAACCTTGGCATCAGGGACTCCGCCTTTACTGCACTTGGCATCTTGCAGTAGTAAACGTAGACCTTCAGAGCAAGATCGAGAACCTTTGCAGCATGGCCATATGATGAAGGTTCCCCGCTCTTCGCCAACCTGATAGTTTTAACAAACCACTGGCAGAAGTCTCTGTGCATCTTGCTGAAGTCTTGATCCGAACTGATCCTTTCAAGACCTTCAAATAAATCCGCCAGCTTCTCTTTGATAAGGTCGGCTGAACCTTCTTGGAACAACGGCATCATGGCAGTAAACCCAACAGCCATATCGATCATGTTTTGCTTCTTTGCTTTTTCTGCCTGTTCCAGAGCATCCATCCGGTCACCTCTGCTCTTGAGCCTTTGTATTCTTTGAATACAAAGGAAATGTTGCGACGTTTCGTTACATAAAAGCGCGGAGGCTATGGATATCGCCGTCATAATTGCAGGTTCTTTGGAAGTGATACACAGAAGCTTATTCCTTGTTATGACTTCACGTGATGTCTTGTACCCTTCACTGGTGTGGATAGCCTATCCTTCCCATCCTGGCCCATCCTGGCATACGGCCGAGAATCAGGGCAATCATTACACGCGTTACTTCAGGAATTTTCGATATCTACTAACTCACGGGTAATTTTCATTATCGAGTCGGGATTGAGAGATATCGAATTTATTCCTTCTTTCACCAGAAATTCGGCGAACCCAGGATAATCGCTTGGCGCCTGACCGCAGAGCCCAATATGGCGCTGGTTCCTTCTCGCTCCTTGAATAGCCATAGAAATCATCTGCATCACTCCAGGGTCTCGTTCGTCAAAATCGTGGGCCAACAGTGCTGAGTCACGGTCAACACCTAAAACGAGTTGGGTCAGGTCATTGGAGCCGATTGAAAAGCCATCAAATAACCTGCTGAATTCATCAGCTAGAATGACATTATTGGGAATTTCGCACATGATATAGACCTGCAGTCCATTTTCTCCACGTTTCAGTCCATTCTTTGCCATCTCCCCCAGAACTTTTTCAGCCTCGTTCACCCGGCGGCAAAAGGGGATCATAATGACGAGATTGGTCAATCCCATCTCTTCTCGAACCTGTTTCATAGCCCTGCACTCTAGCGCAAAGCCTTCCCTATATCTTTCATCACAGTAACGAGAGGCACCACGAAAACCTATCATGGGATTCTCTTCTACCGGTTCGAAGTAGTGTCCCCCTATGAGATGGGCGTATTCATTAGTCTTGAAGTCACTCATGCGTACGATAACAGGTTTCGGATAGAAAGCTGCTGCGATGGTCCCGACACCATGAGACAGTTTTTCTACAAAGTAGTCTTCCTTATCTTGATAGCCGAAAGTGAGGTCGTCTAATTGTTTCCGTTCTGCCTCATCCGTTATTTTCTCGGGATGGATGAGAGCCATAGGATGCACCTTTATGTAACTGTTGATAACAAATTCCATACGTGCCAGACCCACACCGTCATTGGGGATCTTGGAGAGGGAAAACGCTTGTTCGGGATTGCCAAGGTTCATCATAATCTCTGTTTTTGGTCGCCGGAGCTCTTTGAGGCTGAGCCTTTCCACATGAAACGGCAGAATTCCCTCATATACTGTACCCTGGTCGCCCTCGGCACAACTGACTGTAACATCCTGTCCAGTATGGATTTTTTCCGTAGCATCGCCAGCACCGACCACCGCTGGGATACCAAGCTCGCGGCTGACAATGGCTGCATGGCAGGTCCTACCACCCCTGTTGCTTATAATAGCAGCCGCTGTTTTCATTACCGGTTCCCAGTCCGGGTTGGTGCTGTCTGACACGAGTATCTCTCCAGGCTTAAATGAAGAAAGATGAGTTACGTCGGGGATTACATGGCTTTTGCCACTAGCAATCTTTTCTCCCACACCCTTACCTATCGCCAGTATTGAGCCTTTCTCATCCAAGCGATAGGTCTCCAGGATATCCATGGCTTTTTGTGACTCAACTGTTTCCGGGCGAGCCTGAACTATAAATAGGTCGCCGCTTATCCCGTCTTTTGCCCATTCAATGTCCATCGGTCGGGACTCTCCAGTTTTTCTTGAATAATGGTCTTCTATCTTAAGCGCATAGCCGGCCAGTATCAGAATATCATCGTCTGTAATACAAAACCGTCTGCGGTCCGCCTCCGGGACTGCCACGTTTCGGGTTAGAACTTTTGAGTCGCTTATGCCGTAAATCATTTTGATGGACTTACCGCCGAGGTTTTTTCTGACTATAGCCCTGCAGCCTTTTCTGTAAGTCGGTTTGAAAACATAGTATTCATCGGGGCTAACAGTCCCCTGGACAACGTTTTCTCCCAGCCCGTAGGATGCCGTAATGAAAACCACATCACGGAAGCCCGTCTCCGTATCCATAGTAAATATCACGCCGCTGGTGTCCAAATCAGAACGTATCATCTTCATAATTCCTATTGACAGGGCTACCTCAAAATGATCGAAGTTGTTATCAATACGATAAGATATTGCCCGGTTTGTGAAAAGCGATGCGAAGCATTTGCTGCAAGACTCCCTCAAAGCCGGATATCCTCGTATATTGAGATAAGTCTCCTGCTGGCCGGCAAATGAGGCCGTGGGCAGGTCTTCTGCCGTGGCTGAACTACGTACTGCAACATCTGCGTCTGGGCCGTACTCCTCGCAGAGCTTGTTATAGGCAGTCCTTATTTCGGCCCAGAGGTCATCGGGGATGCCAGCACCCAAAATTAAATCGCGTGCTCTTTTCCCCCGTTTCATAAGGTCATCCAGTCTAGTCTTATCCAGACCCGTCATGGCATCCTTGAGTTCGTCAAGAATTCCGGCTGATTCTATTACATGCCAGTACGCCTCGGCAGTTATTGCAAAACCGTTCGGAATTTTAACCCCCTGGCTTGTAAGTTCACGGTACATCTCCCCTAGAGAGGCATTCTTACCGCCAACAATGGGAATATCTTCAATCTTGATTTCTTCAAACCAGCGAATATATCTGGTATCTTGTTCCATATTACTTCCCCAGTCTGTTCCAGAATTTGAAAAACCGGTCTTCTCCAAACACTCGGCGATAGCCTCTGAGAGCCGTTAGTACATATCCTCTGAGGGCATGGCAGGTGCCGAGGATTTCTCTTTTTTTGGCTTTTCAGCAACCATGGCCTCCGTGGTCATGAGAAGGCCGGCCAGGGACGCCGCATTTTGAAGCGCAAATCGCGTTACTTTGGTCGGATCCACAATGCCGGCCTTTATAAGATCTTCATACGCCCCTGTTTCGGCATTGAACCCAAAACTGCCTTCACCTTCCCTGACG
>JARRRH010000310.1:0-6485 GCA_037380925.1 Deltaproteobacteria bacterium
GGCAAGTCCTGGGACCCGTTGTGCCCTATCAACGGGTGGCTTTTAGCAAATCTACCTGTTTCAGCTTTCTATCCTTGGGAGTTCAGGAGCGCAACAACCTCCCGTGCCATCCCGTAAGGAACAATCAACCAGAGGCGTTTGAGATGGTGGAAGAGCGCGTCCTCAATTGCCGTGCGCAGAAGAAAAACAAAACGGCTTTTTTCCAGGGAACCGTGCACGGTTCCGAGCATTTGAAGGGCCACGGCCTGAAGTTCGCGACGTTCAGCAGCTTGAAAGATTCGGGAGAGGGCTTGCGTGATCCATTCCTCTTTCCACGAGGGCTCCTGGTTGAGATCGTGGACAACAGCAAGAAACCGCAACGGCCGCCCTCCTCGGACAAGGACACTTCCCGGAGTTGCAGGCTTTGTATCAATCAGGCGGGTCATGATGCGCGTGAGCGGCATTTTGGGATCGCGTACTTGGGCATCGGCACTCAAAACAAGAAAGGTATCCTCCTCCAACGCAAAGGCGTCCACGTGAAAGGGCGGCGCTTTTGTGGGTGCTGCGACGATCCTGAGCGGGCCGATAAAGGTTTCATCAATGAGACGTCCCTGAATGACCCTGAGGGTCGTTGTGTGTCCTTTTCGTCCCTTCACGGTGAAGCACACCTCAAAACGACATGAATTTTGCCCAAATAATTCAATATATTTATTCTATCAAGTCCTTTCACGGTGTTCAAGATTTACCTGTCCTCTCCATCTTCTTTGCTCAAGGTGGCGGCTCTTGGAAACCGTGCTCCCCGTAACTGCTGCCGTTGGGGCATGAGAGATGGGGCTTCAGGCCCGTACTTTTCCGTTGACATCCATCCTGGCTTTCTTTACTCTTTTTTTGTTGGGTTTCGCAGAGGGTTGATCTCTCTTTTCACTTTCAAGTGGCTGCCGCATCTTGCCTATACAAGCTTTCTTACCCTCAACACTGAATCCCCATTTGGCTACCGGCGAACAAACAGCGGATAAAACAGACGCCCCCCCGGTATAGACGTTGAAAGCTCAATGACCAGGCGCGCTTGACCGAAAGAAAAGCCCCATGACCCTCGGAAATGCAAACGGTATTTCGCTCTCCTTAATAAAAGCACGGAGTTGACATGAAAACCGAAGATAACGGGAGTTTAAGAGAAAAGGTTCGGGGTATCTACGGATATATTCAGGAAAACCTGTATTTAAATCGCCCCGACATGGAGATGAAGGGCGAGCAGTTCAACGCGGCCCTGTTGATGAGCCTCCTGACGGGGTTGAGCCAAGGCAAGGAACTCATTATCGGCGAGCCGGGATTGGGTAAGACCACATCCGCCGAGTACATCTGTTCTCTTTTGTACCGCATACCTCTCGGCACCATTTGGGGAAGCGAAGTGCCGGGGCATCCGGAGCAGACAGAGGAGAAAATCATCGGGCGTCCGGACCTGGGAAAACTCAACCAGGGCGAGGAAGTGGTGGTATGGTCCCACTTCGCACTGCTTCCCGTCAAGATCGTCGATGAGATCAACCGGCTTCCCGAGACGAAACAAAGCATGATTCTGGACGGCGTGGACCGCGGAAACTGGGAATATCTCAACGATGCGATCATCAACAGGGAATATTGTCTTTTTGCCACAGCGAATTACCAGGATCGCGGCACCAACACCATTATTGCCCCATTGATCGATCGCTTTGACGTCATGGTGGAATCCAAACATCCCGGGCCGAATTTGGCCTACCTCATTGGGGCCCGGAGCACGGACGGCGGAGCGCTGCGAAACGAGGAGCTGGAAGCAGAGTTCCAGCGCATCATGGGTGAGCGCACAGCCTATGCTATTCGGATGGAAAGAATTGAAGAAATCAGCGATCGCTTCGGTGCGGCACTGGCCAAGAGCACAGGAATCGAGACTCTTTCTCGAGAGGAGCGGCAGGCGATCCGTTCTCAAAAGGAAGAGATTCCTCTGGAACTCGATTTCAATGCCTTTCTTCGTTTTGTGCTCGCAGAGTTGTCGTTCTGCTGTCGCTTTGGTGAGAAACGGTCCCTCGATGGGTGTGAGGTTGGTTGCCAGTTCACCGAATTTCTCTGTAGCTCCCCTTTACGCTGGCTCACAGGATCCAGTGGAAAGAGGAGATCGTTGCTCAGCGAGAGAAGGAAGCTCGCAGCGATCCCCTAGAAATCTACATGGCAAAACAGGCGGTCAGAGACATGCACCGGCGCTACATGGAGCAAGGATCTCAGGTCAAGAACGCGCTCGCCGTGGCTTGCCGCATCATAGAGGGTGAATCCATGGAACCGATTCAGGGAGACCACCCCCTTTATTGGGAGATCCGCAAAGACTTAGGAGAGGAGGTCTTCAAGGAATGAGAAACCCGTTTTTGGATTTTCACTCCCTTCCCTATGAAAAGAAGGAAATCCCCTTGGACAGAATTGTCCGTGCCAAGCAGGAGATCATGGATAGCATCCTCGAGGGTTATCTGCATCTCGTGGAAGAAGAAGTGAAGGACCTGGTCTGGCTTGTTGAGCACAGCCACGTGGTGCGGACCTATAGAGCTGCAGTGAACAGAATCCGAGAACTTCACTACGATCAGGATGACATCGAGGAGTTTTGCGCGGAATTACTAAAAGCGAACCTTTGGGATATATCGATAGACACCACCCCCGGAGGTGCCGGCATAAAGTTTTCCGGGGTGAGAATAGTCTGCTACAATAGACCAGATTTGATATCGGGAGGGCGCCTCGTGGTGGAGGGCTCTGTGGGAAACTGGTGCGGCGCTGGGATGATGAACGGGCAAATCCTGGTCACAGGGTACGCGGGCCAGAAGACGGGAGAGTGGATGCGTGGCGGGGAGATCCATGTAGACGGGTCTGTCGGAAGCCTGGGCAAGAGCCGTTTTGGAGGCAAGATTTATCAGCGGGGAAAGCCTGTTGTGCCCCAAGAGCTCGAGGGGCAATGCTAAGTCATGACTAAACTGGACGATACCCTCAAGGAGATTTGGCCCCGGGTCAAAAGGAAGCATCTTTTTCCAGAACTTCCCACCCCTGTAGGAGCCGAAGGCGAAGACCGGGTCGGATTGGATATTAAGGGAAAGAAGATTTCCATCTCCAGGGAGTTCGTGGCAGAAATGTCTCAAGTCCTGGAACAAGGGGAGGTTGTGGAAGGACTTCTGGACCACGCTATTTCCCATTATCTGTGCTGCCCTTGGGACTTTTCCACCCACCTCAAGCTCTACTCGGAGGCCAAGGAGATTTTAAAAGACAAGGAAACGGCCCAGAGGGCAACAGACTATTTCATGGACGTTGTGGCGGACACCCACTGTGTGAGTCAAAAGGAAACCCCTCTTCCGCAAATCTACCGGAACTTCAAAGGGGGTATTGTGGATGAGGCGATCCATGCCCTTTACCAGAGGATCTGGGGAATAGATCTGGGCGCTACAGGCCACGAAGACATCTCGAGGAAACTCTCCCGGCTTCCATATCTTGACCGCACCCGTTGGCGTGGAAGCATGAGGCGTTTTGCAAAGGTCATCAAGGCTCTTTTTGAAATGGAGGAAGAACAGGGCGACTCCTCCGGTGATCCGAGCCCCATGGGCAGCCATGGCTTGGACCAGTACTCTCCCCAGGAAGTAGAGCAGGGGCTCAAGGAGCTGGCCCTTGATGCAGCCACGCCGTCCGAATTCAGAGATATTGTCCGCGATTTTGAAGATGAAATCTTAGAGGCGGGCCAATCCAGAGAGCAAGGCATGGGATTGGGGATGGGCCGGTCTCTTGATGCGGACCTGCTTTACTACATGAAGCTCGCTGAAAACTACCTCCTTCCGATTCGGAGAATGCCCACAGAAAAGAGCGGATCCCTGTATCCCCACCAGCACGTACCATGGGAGGTGGGGAAGCCTTATCAGGATATTGATCCCTGGACCAGCTTTGGAAAGATCATGCCGGGAATCACACAGACCTGGCGCCGTCGGGAAGGGGAAATCTTCGGCCGGGAAGAAGGCATTCCAGACTGCATTGTGATCATTGATTCTTCCGGGAGCATGACGGATCCAAGGCAGCGTCTATCCTATGCCGTGTTGGGTGCAGCCTGCGCGTGCGATGCCTATTTGAGAAACGAGGCCGAAGTGGCGGTCTATAATTTCAGCGATGCCCGCTCCGGTGGTCAGAAAATCTTGCCTTTCTCACGATACCGTAAGCAGATCTATCGCACGATTTGCCATTACTTCGGAGGAGGCACCCGGCTTCTCACGGAAAACATTGAAGCGCTCCAAACAGAGAAACCCCCGGACATATTCCTCATCACGGACATGCAGATTACCAATCTGGAAGTGCTGGTCGAATACTTCAATACGTGCAAGAATCGCGTCACCGCCGTGCATATCGGAGACAACAAGCACGTAGAGGCCTTCCGCCATTCTGTGGCTATGCGCAAGAATATTGAGATCTACGGTGTGACAAGAAAGGAAGATATCCCCCGCATCGTGCTCGGAAAAGTTCAGGACTATCTTTATAAGGGAGTCGGCCCTTAGCCGGCAGGGAATCAATCCAGGTTTTCCGGCCTTGTCCGGAAACGCCCTGTTTCTTGAATGACCACAGGATACCCTTCAAGGATCGCCTTGACTCTCTCTTCAAGGTCGGCCGATTGTTTGGTGACGAATACTTTAATGCAGGGCTGATTATCGCAAAGGCCCAGGCCTGTTCCGACCACACCCGGCAGGGACATCAATTCATCCCTATGCGTGTTGAGCGCTTCTCGAACAGCGTCTGCTGACATGGACGTTTCTCCGGTGCCGTATTCCTGCATCTCATTGGCTGAGGCCACAGGCTCACTCCCCAACACAGTCAGGCCCATAAAGCATACAAGGATTTTCACTATCCCACAAGGGGGGAGGGCTTTCACACGGGTGAGCATCACCGCCTTTCTTCTCCTGGAAGAAGGGAGTGGGGCACCGCAACCGGCACCCCACTTATTAGCACGAATGGAAATGTAAAGGAATGCACGGGACTTGACTCTAGCTGATTTCTTTGTCAATACCCGAACACGATGTAACCCACCTGCTCATTCGTGTGTTTTCGCTCCGAGTCCCAATACCAGTCTTCGTCAATGGCCAGGTTCAAGGAGGTGTTTGTCGCCGGATTATCTCCGTACAGGATGGCCCACCCGCCGTCTCCGCCATCCATGGCCGCCTGGGTGGCAATGGCTGTTTCGGGGGTGAAGGACACACCGCTTAGCCCGTATGTGTAGGGAGGGTTGTTCTCCACGCCTTGGACCTTGTCGGGCCCCAGATCGGCCACATAGCCAATCCCGTCCATGCTGCCGCTACCCGCTTCGATCACGATGTACCCCACAATTTCATTGGTGCGTGTTCTCCTGTCTTGGCCGGAGTGCTTGCCTACCCTGATTGTGCCATTTGGGGGCGTTGTGGCGGACGATCCGCTGCGGCACCAGAAGGTGGACCACAACGAACCATTGGAGGTCATGACCTGCCCGAGCACCACAGGCTGCGCATAACTTTGCTGATACTCCTTGGGTTGTGCCACCCACGAGCGTATGTGGTCCGTCACCGTGGAGCTAAACTTCGCGGCTTCCATCTTCACGCCGTGCTCAGCCACAGTGTAAACCCCTCTCTTGACGACCATCCAGTGCACCCAGGCTTCACGAGGCTCCACGTATGCGGCCACAGCCGGGGCCAGCCGGACTTGGAACTGATCACCCACAGGCCCAAAGGTCTGCACCCGCACCACGAGCGGGTTTTCCATAAACCCGGATGGGTCTTCCTCATCGTAGTTGGGGGTGCACACCACCACCATGTCCCCGCCGTAGTTCTCAGTGAGGTACACGGTTTCCCACCTCTCGGTGCTTGCCCAAACCTGACCGGTCTGGAGGTGCGGCCCAGCCAGGGGTTGCTCTGCCACACTCACCGTAGTGGATTTGGAGTCGTTGGCCGGATTGTCATCTGAAAAGTCATGTGCAGCCGTTAAAGTGTGATCGCCGGTCTCGATGCCTTCTGTATTCCATGTGAAGCTGAGAGGGGCTGACGCACCTGGGGGGAGACCTTCGGAGAGGGTTTGGGTCTCGATATCACCGACCTCATCTGCGAGGGTGACGGAGATAGGGATGCCTACATTCTGGTTGCCCACGTTTTCCACTGTAACATCCACAACAGCGCTGTTCCCTTCAACCACAGAGCCGGGCGCACTGATGCCGGTGATCGCAATGTCGGTGACGGCCTGAGCCACGTTCACCACCGTGCTGGCGGAGTTGTTCTCAGCGTTGTCGTCTTCGACATTGTGCGTCGCAGTGAGGGTGTGCTCTCCAATGACCGATGCGGTCCAGGTGAAGCTCAGCAAAGAGGAGGCGCCGGCTGTCAAACCGTCGATGGTTCGCTCCCCGGCCGCATCGACGCCGTTGTCATCCAGGGTCACGGTTATAACTCCTGACACATCCCGGTTCCCCACATTCTGGACCGTCACCAGAACATTGACAGTCTCACCCT
>JARRRH010000311.1:0-3910 GCA_037380925.1 Deltaproteobacteria bacterium
ATTTTCATCGACAAAAGGAAAGACGCTATTTTGTGAGCAAATTTTTAAGGAACAAGCCACTTTTTGTTTGACAATTAAAAGAAGAACAGATAATTCTATATCGAACTAAATATGAATCTCGGCTGATTGGGAATAAGGTGGTATAATAGTAAAGAAATCATATAGTTAATTCCACCGCCTCTTTTCACAACCAAACACAATATAAGATTTAGATTGAGATAATAAATTCGATGCGCGGAAACATAAAGGCACGGTCGTATCTGAAGAAAGGAATGGAGATTGATGAAAATTTGTGAACACCACGATAGGTTGTAAAGAAAGGAGCTCTATGTATTTGCCAGATTTCGATTATCTCTCGCCTAGGGCCGTGAATGAGGCTTGCGGTGTGCTGGCGCAATTTAGGGAACAGGCGAAGGTACTCGCAGGGGGAACCGACCTACTTCCTCAAGTGAAAAACGGACTAATAGAGCCTGGAGTCCTTGTGTCGCTGAAAGGAATCGAGGGCCTTAGGAAGATCGAATATATTCAGGGAAAAGGGGTAGTGATTGGTGCCGGAGCCACCATAAACGACCTTGTGAATTCGCACGTGCTTTGGAAGAAGTTCCATTCCATCTCTGAGGCGGCTTCTACAATGGCAAACAATCAGATTCGGAACCGTGGGACCATAGGCGGCAATATAGTGAGTGCTGTTCCTTCTGCGGATTTACCCCCTATTTTAATCGCGTTGAGGGCGAGCGTAACTCTGGTTGGTAAAGAGAAAACCAGAGCGATAGCGCTTGAAAACTTCTTCGTCGGACCCGGCCGCTCTGTTATTTCATTCGATGAGATCCTTACAGAGGTTATCATCCCTGATCAAGCTACAACGGGAAGCGCCTATGTCAAGCTAGGGCGACGAAATTCAGGGGCTCTCGCCGTTGTAGGCGTGGCAGTCAGCGTTATTTCAGACGGGGCATATGTAAAAGAAGCTTGTATTGTTCTCGGCGCTGTTGGCCCGACACCGATCAGGGCAAGTAAAGCCGAGCATTTACTCATTGGGAAGTCGGTGACGGAGAAGGTGCTGGAAGACGTTGGTAGGGTCGCCTCGATGGAGTGCAGTCCTATATCCGATATTCGTGGATCGGAGGAATACCGGAGAGATATGGTGAGAGTTTTTACAAAACGGGCTCTTCGCAAGGCCCTCAAATTAACTATATTAGAAGAGATCAAGGATCGCTGATGGTACCCATTCGGAACAAGAAATCCGAGAAGAGTCGCTATACAATTGATCTGGTCATTAATGGTGATCACTACACTCTCGTTGTGAAGGCAAATGCATTGCTCCTTGACGTTTTACGGGAACAATTGAATTTTACAGGTACAAAAAAGGGATGTGAACTCGGCGACTGCGGGGTCTGTACGGTTCTTTTGCACGGGAAACCAGTTAACTCTTGTCTTGTCCTAGCTGTCGAGGCAGATGGAAGCCAGATCACAACCATAGAAGGCCTACAACAAGATGGCCAGCTGGATGCGCTGCAGGAGTCTTTCATCAATAACGGAGCCATCCAGTGCGGCTTCTGTACTCCTGGAATGATCCTCTCTGCCAAGGCCCTCTTAACCTCCAATCCTCACCCTACAGAACAGGATGTGCGAAAGGCTCTTTCAGGTAATTTATGCCGGTGCACCGGTTATGTGAACATTGTAAAGGCCGTACTGTCGGCGGCGGAGCAAGAGAAGAAGTCGTAATATGAAAAAACCAGATCATGCAGTTATTGGCAAAAGTTTCCCGAAGATTGACGCGCGTCTGAAGGCAACTGGGCAGGCCCTTTATGTAGCAGATCTCAAGTTTCCGAATATGCTTTTCGGGAAAATCCTACGGAGCCCTCATGCTCATGCGCGAATCCTACGAATCGATACATCTGAGGCTGGGAGGCTTCCGGGAGTGAAGGCCGTTATTACCCATAAAAATGTGCCTTCAAAGAAGTACGGAATTTCACCAGCGCGATACGATGAGAACATATTCTGCATTGAAAAGGCACGCCACGTGGGCGACAAAGTTGCTGCAGTCGCTGCCATAGATGAAGAAACGGCTTATAGGGCCTTGAAACTCATCAAGGTCGACTACGAAGTGCTACCTGCTGTTTTTGACCCCATAGAAGCCTTGGCTCCCGATGCGCCCCTTGTGCAGGAGGATTATCCGGGGAATATCAATGTTGAAGTCCATCAATCCTTCGGAAATGTGGAAGAAGCCTTCCAGCGTGCCTACTATGTAAGAAAAGACACCTTTATGGGACACCGCACGTATCATTCCCCACTGGAGCCTCATGGCTCCATCGCCATGTGGGAGAGCGACAAAGTCACCCTGTACACAAGCAATCAAAAACCACATTATATCCAGTATTACATGGCGCGGGAATTCGACCTTCCCATGGGCAACGTTCGCGTTGTCGCCCCCTTTGTGGGGGGTGGATTCGGGGGAAAGACAGGCCCAACAGATCTTGATTTTTCCAGTGTTGTCCTGTCGCGCATGACGGACCGACCGGTAAAAATGCTTTACGATCGCTCCGAGATGTTCGCCTACAACCGGGGGCGGCATCGTCAGCTCATGGAAGTGTCAACCGGTGTAGACCGAGATGGGAGGATCTTGGGAATTCACGCGAATTTCATCATGGATGGGGGGGCTTATACAGGGAATGGCATTGCAACAGCATACTATTCAGGGGCACTGCTGACCCTGACCTATGAGTTTGAGAACTACAAGTACGACATGGTTCGGGTCTACACTAATTTACCCGGTTGCGCTTCAATGCGCGGTCATGGCGCATGCCATCCTCGTTTTGCCCTGGAAAGCCAGTTGGATCGGATCGCGCAGCATTTAAACATGGATCCGATTGAAATTCGATTGAAAAATTTAAGAAAGCCTAACACGGTTACGGTCAACGATCTTCGCATTAACTCCTGTGAACTCAAATCCTGCATTAAGAGAGCTAAGAAGGTCTCCGGATGGGATAAAACAAGAGGGATGCCCTCCTATGGCCATGGTATAGGACTAGCCGTGGGGAGTTATGTTTCCGGTGCAGGCTATCCCATCTATCGTACGAATCTGCCGCATTCTGTAGCGCTCATAAAAGTCAATGAGGACGGCACGTCGGCAATTCTTTATACAGGTGCAGTAGACATTGGGCAGGGATCAAACACGGTTCTTTGCCAGATGGCGGCGGAAGCCATGGGATACAGATATGAGAACATGAGGATCGTGTCTGCCGATACGGAAAGAGCAACACATGATTTCGGTGCGTATTCGAGCAGACAAACCCTCATGTCCGGCTCTGCGGTCAAAGAGGCAGGTGAGATGATTAAGGCCCAGATTCTACAGATGGCAGGCGAGATCATGAATGTGGAGCCAGTGAAGTTAGATTGTCGGAACGCGATTGTGTTCTTGAAGGATGATCCTTCTGTGCAGAAGGACTTCGGAGAGGTTGCTCGTGAGCATTTTGTCAAGAAAGGGCTCCTTCTAGGCCGGGGTTTCTACTCACCGCCAAAACTCGGCGGCACATACAAGGGGGCAACTGTCGGAACCTCTCCAGCCTACAGTTTTGCTACTCAGGTCATCGAACTGCAGATAGATATGGAAACTGGTGCAATCACTTTGAAGAATGCATGGGATGTGCATGATAGCGGCACGGTGATCAATCCTGCTCTAGTTGAAGGACAGGCGCACGGGGGGCTTTACATGGGTATTGGGGAAGCAATCTGGGAAGAAGTTATGTTCGACGAAAAAGGCCGAATCCTAAATCCAAATTTGGCGGAGTACAGGCTCCCCACTGCTCTTGATGTGCCAATGTTTCACGCATCTACGGTTGAAAGTTGGGACCCGGCCGGGCCTTGGGGTGTTAAAGAGGTTGGTGAAGGAGCTACTGTCCCCACGGAAGGT